>CAYNPR010000142.1:0-4448 GCA_964399115.1 uncultured bacterium
CTGTTCGAGAACGATGCGTAGATTCATTTTCATTGCAATTTCCATGCTTTTCCTTCTGCAAGGATGTTCTACGATCAAAGATTTGTTCGGTAAAAGAAAATCTATTTCAGATCCAAATGATCCTGAATTCTTAAACAACATCCAGAAACTAAAGAGTGCCTACAAAGATGGGGACCTTCAAGCATTGGAAGAGTTGGTGGAACTTTACGAAAACAAAGATCAAAAGCTGGAGGCTAGAATTGTAGCCGGTAAAGTATTGGCGGAAACTCGTCATCCAACAGCTTTAAACGCCATTTCAAAAATGGTTGGAACAACAATGGCTGTGGATTATTCCCTGTTGAAAGAATCAATTAAAATGCTCGGATCATTCGAAGGGAACCCAAAAGCAGCTGAAAGTATGGTGTCAGCCATGCACCAATTGGAAGATAGAACCAACGAGATTCACATAACATTGGTAAAAAATCTGAACAAGGTCAGAACAAAAGATCAAATATTCGCCCTCTTGGAACTGTACGAAGTGGCAAAAGCAAATATGTCCAGAACGGAGAAACTGCTGGCTGAGACGTTAGGCGCCCTCGGGAACGATAAGGTTATCCCCGTTCTAACCGCTCTTGCTAAAGATCCTAAAGTCAATATTGGCATTCGAAACAAAGCTGTGGAGATATTGGGGAAAAAGAACCCTAACGACGTGGCGATTGCTTTTGCCGAACTTTTGGGCGATCCTAACACAAACATGGAGGTCAGGGAATTTGCTCTGAACACCATGAAAGGCGTGAAAGAAGAAAATCTCGTTCTTGCGCTTTTAAACACCTATAATATGGGAAAATCCCAATATTACAGTTTACTTAACACGATGCTTGCAGCGCTGGGAGAGTTCGATGATCCAGAGGTAAAAAAAGCCGTACTTGAAATTGCCATAAATGATAATTACCCAGTTGATATACGAAAAAAAGCCATCGGGAATCTGGGAACCTTCAATGATCCCAGTATGATTGAAAAAGTTTTACCTATTCTTGAAGATCAAAATAATTACATTTATTACGACGACATACTTGACATGACCTATGCTCTTGGCGATGAAAAAACATACGCAGAGAAGGTTCGCAGAATGGCATTTAAAGTCCATTTCAGCCGGAGGGAACTTGAATAGAATTTCAATATACTTCCCCCCCTCCCTTCTTCTGGTCGGATGCTTATTCGCCAAGGACAGTTTCAAAGTTACTGGAGTGGTTCAAAATGCAGATGGTGATGGCGTAAAAAAAGTAGAATTGATCATTCTGAATTCAAATGATGAAGAGATTGCAGATGGAAAATCAAAAGGTGGTGGTAAATTCAAATTCAAGAAAATTGAACCCGGCATTTATACTTTAACGGGAAATCATGAAAAAGAAGGTTCGGGGAAAATTCAATTCACGATTGTAAAGAATGACACGACGGTGGCATTAACCATTTCAAAGGAACCGGAGACAATAATACCGGAAGACTCTATTGGTTCCGATGACTCAGCTGTTATTGAAGAAACATTACTGCCGCAACAAAAGGAGGAACCTGCGAAGGAGCTATTAAAATTTGAAAAAACTTTTTTTGAATATGAATTAAATTTAAAAGCACTTAAAATGGAGATTGATTCACTGAAAACGGTTGTTTCGGGATATGAGAAAAAACAAACAATGCCCAATATAAATCGAGACATGTTGTCGTTGATACAAGTTCCAGAGTTTAAGCATCGGATTGAGCTTCAAAATGGGACAGTGGTTTTGGGCGATATATTGGAGGAATCCGATTCTTCTTTGGTATTGAACACTCAAATTGGGAAACTGGTATTAAAAAAGCAAATGGTCATCAGGATGGATGAATTTGAGAAACCCGGACCGAAAGTCATATTCCTAGGTGAACCATTTGTAGATTACTATCCGGATCGACAAATTTTTTCCGGCAGCGTTAAAAACATAGGTGAACGAAGGGCAGATTTTGTACGGATTATTGGTAAACTCTGGGATCAAACCACATCCAATGTTGGCATTGATTCCGTTTTCGCAAAAGGAACCAGAATAGTCTACAACTCCAACGTGATCGCGGATACTGCTTTGGAACCGGGACAATCCACTACCTATGTATTGACTGTACCCATAAAAGGCAAAATGGCAGTTCAGTATCATACCATGGACATTCACTGGGTAGAGACCCAGTAAACATCTCCGATGTATTCTCTGTTAATTGCTTGGCTATTCGCCATAATGGCTTCTCCTCACTTCCATGTTCAACAAGATCGAACCATAGAATTTCCAAACGTTACCGGATACAAAACCCTGGTCTGCGATCTCCATATGCATACCGTGTTCTCCGATGGGAGCGTTTGGCCCAACATTCGTGTTCAAGAGGCAAAAAGGGACGGGGTTCACGTTATCGCCACAACGGAACATTTGGAATACCAACCTTGGAGTAAAGATCTTCCTCACCCTGATCGAAACCGTTCTTTTGAGTTGGCCAGTAATTTTGCAAAAAATACAGATGTGATGGTCATAAACGGTTCCGAAATCACTCGGGACATGCCACCGGGCCATGCAAATGCCATATTTATCAAAGATGCAAACAAGTTAATGGTGGCCGATCCTATTGATGCCTATAGGGAAGCCCGCAAACAGGATGCCTTTATTTTTTGGAATCATCCTTACTGGGCGAGTCAGTCTCCCGATGCAAGTGTTCCTTTGGATCAACTCCATCTGGAGTTGATCCAGGATGGCTTGTTGGAGGGAATAGAAGTTGTAAATGATACGACCTATTCGAATGAAGCGTTTCAACTGGCCCTGGACCATAACCTGACCATTCTAGGCACATCCGATATCCATGATTTAATCGACTGGCAGTACCGGATACCATCTGGGGGACATCGCCCGGTGACACTGGTTTTTGCCACGGAAAAAACACCAGCTGCCCTAAAAAGAGCCCTAAGAGGCGGTAAGACCGTAGTGTGGTTTAACAAAAGACTCCTTGGAAAAAGGAAGCATCTTCTGCCTTTGATCAACGCCAGCTTGAGTATTCGTTCTGCAAGCTATATTCAAAATTCCACAGTTGTACACGTTGTACTGGCCAATAACTCGGATGCACCCTATATCCTTAGGAATCAAAGTACGTATGATTTTTATAATACTACAGATCTGATTACAGTCCCACCTCACGGCGAGGCCATCATTGACGTGAGGACCATTGAGAAAAAACGAAAGTTTGAGATGCAGTTCGAAGTTCTGAGCGCTTTGAGTGCACCAGCAACACATCCTGTATTCACAATCTTAGTAAGGCCAAAACAATAAAATTAGTTCATGTGATTTAACACTAAATTTGAAGTCTTATTGATCAAAGGTAATTTCCAATTTTTAACTATAGATGCCACTGGGAGTCAAACTAATTAAGATGATGAAAAACAATAATAAATGCTATTATAATAAAGTCATTCCTATTGGAATTCTTCTATTTCTGTCCTTATCTGCCATTTCTTTCGGACAGCGATCTGGTGCCGGGAGAAAAATGCCCGCCATCGGTGTTGTGAATGGCTCGGTGACAGATTCGGTTTCGAGTCAGCCTCTTGAATATGCGTCCATCTCTCTGGTGAATATGCGATCCGATGAAGTTGTGACTGGAGCACTATCAGATGAAACAGGCAGATTTAGTATCCGTGAAGTACCCTTGGGAAGATATCGGGCAGTGGTGGAATTCATCGGCTATGCCACAAAAGAGATATCACCCATCAATATCTTCCCCGGTGAAGGGGGCGGTATCGAACAGGACCTGGGCAACATTCAGCTCCAGGTTTCATCGGTCAACCTTGCCGAAGTGGAAGTTCTGGGGGAGAGCCAATTTATCCAAACTATTGATAAACAAGTTTTTACCGTAGGCAAGAACCTCGCCGCTTCCGGCGGCTCTGGTGAAGATGTCTTGAACCAGGTCCCCACAGTAGCAGTGGATATTGACGGGAATATTACGCTACGGGGCGATGCCAATGTAACGGTTCTGATTGATGGTAGAAAAGTGGGCAATCATCGTCGCTCCATGGTTGACAACCTGCAGGCATCCATGATCGAAAAAGTGGAAGTTATTACTAATCCATCTGCAAAGTACGATCCGGACGGTGTGGGCGGTATTATTAATCTTGTTCTTAAGCGAGGTGCATTTGAAGGGTTTAACGGCAGCACATCTCTTTCGGCTGGTGAATATAATAAAAATAACATCAGCGGAAATTTGAACTTTCGAACGGATACCTGGAACGTTTTCAGCAGCACCAGTTACCGAACGGGAGAGCGATATAGTAAGGGTTTAAGAGAATTTGATTACCTTTATTTTGACCCCAGTGACAGCGTCAGATACCTTTACCAGGACACAAAAAGAATTAGAAATTCTGATAATATTTCATTCCGTTTTGGCGGCGACCTTTACCCTACCCCTACCAGCAC
>CAYNPR010000143.1:0-4444 GCA_964399115.1 uncultured bacterium
TGTAATGATGATTGAAACGTCCTGTCTATTTGATGACGGTATGGAAAATTCAATCGTTACGGATGCATTGAATGGGTTTGGATAGATCCTATTGATTTGAAGGGAAGTTGGTACAATTAGATGATCATTTTTCCCGATTTGGAGCTGGGTATCGTAATGATTCATGATCTCCGTCATCAATTCATTCCTTTTTGACTCGGGATAGATCGTTTCAAATCCAACGGAAAGATATACTAAACCTCCAATATTATTACTATTCCCAAATATTCCTGTATATTGAATTCCCATGCCTCCACGAGTATTGTAGTCAACATTTGTATACTTGGCACAAATCTCTGAACCGCCCACCGGTTTTATTCCGTCTGGATAATCCACATCATAGGTGCCATGAGTCCCATTGTCAAACATGATGTTCGAGATGCTATTAAAAATGGAATTATTCACGCCAAATCCACTATAAATCTCGCCTGCAGCATCCGAAATATAATCTGCCTTCAAGTAATTTTCATAAAACTGGACATCGGTATTGTTTCCCTGTGAAACAAGATCATATCCTATTTCAGATCCGGAAACAAATAAATATCCTCCATTTTCCAAATAGGATTCTACCCGATTTTGCTCAACACTCGTAAATGTACTGGTTGATGTCCCTTCTTCCCCTAAAATCCAATCTATAAACTGATAATTATTTAGGGATATATTTTCATTAATGACAGCCTCGTTGGACGCGGAATCAAATGAATAACCCACCGCGAGCAGTGCGCTGCCGTGATGTCTTATAAAATCAAGTGTATTGTTAGTTCCATTTATTCGGTCGAATCCATTTACGATCAGGCAGGAGACAGGTTCGGAAGAAGGCACAACGCCAAGCATTTCCATCTGTCCGCTTGTCCCATAGGCATTTTTTGCAGCGATTGTCAGGAAATAAGTTTCTCCTTGTGTCAAACCATTAAGAAGGATTGGCCTTTCTGAATAAATCCCTAACGTATCCAACCCACCTACAGTTTCAAGATAACCGCGCAATACCACGAATTGATCAGCGGTTTCCGCACCTTGAAAGTCGAGGGATACTGATCCATTACCGATATTTTTTATGAAAAAATGATTGGGAACGGTGGGAGGAGCGGCATCGCCAAATTTTGCATAAAGAAGATCCCACAATTCGTTGGTTGAGCCATCGTATCCCAAAGCCCACATCCCAATTCCTTTCAAGTTATGATACAAAGCGAGATCATATTTCAGTGACAGCGAAAGACTGTCGTCATACCACCCTTGAACCCAGTCTGAATCTTGGTAATAATACCATGGCGTTTGTGAAGACTCGTGCCATTGTTTACCATACGTTAAGCCATAAGCTTCCATTTCCGAATATGTTTTTGAAGTGCCTGTCCCCAAAGTTGCTGCACCAGGATAATTGCCCGCAGCGAGCCATTCGTAACCATAATAGGGTATACCTAAGATCAATTTATTCGTCTGGTTATTTGTTTTATTCAAGTAGTCAAGAACGGTCCAAGTCAGATTATACCCGGGGCCGGATAAGGGTGAAACAGCGCCGGTTGTCGAGCTTCCGCTCCAATGATAATCGTATCCCATGATAAATAATCCATCACTGATCATCGCCAATGCATCGTAATCCCAGGCATCATTCCAATCAACGGCAGGCATGGCAATGGTGACCTGAGATCCGGGGATCTCACTGTGGAAAGTGGCGGTCAGGTCCGTAATAAACGTTACCATATTATCTCTTTGAGAAGCGGGGAATGCTTCAAAATCCACATTCACACCATCCGCATTACCGAGTTGAACCTGATAAAGCAAGTTATCAATCAAGTTTTGCCTATACGCAGAATTGCTCAAAAGTGTCACAATGCTAGAATTACTGAATAAAGTAACACATAGAACCACATCGGTCCCGTGGGAGTGAGCTTCGTTGATTAAACTGGCTGATGGCCAACCATGTAAATTATCAAGCCCTCCTGTTGCATTTGCTTCCGCACTAAAAAAAGCAAGGGTAGAAATAAGGTCAAAATTATAGTTCTGCCATGATGCTCCCATCCAGTAGGGATGGTACCCAAATACTTCATGAGATGGGGTTCGATTTCTAGATCTTTTCGGTAAAATAGGTTCTACCATATCACTCTCATCCTGAAAAATATAATGTTGATTGTAGTATTCCAATTGACGCTGATGTATCGAAGGATGGTTTTGGGAAAAAACAGTTCCGATACACACTACAAGTAGAAGAGATAACCTATACATTGCATCCATCGAATAAATCATAAATTGTTTCCCGTTTACGGATCAACTTGGCATTTTCTCCATCCAATAATATTTCCGCCGCTTTTGGCCGGGTGCAGAACTGGTGAGACATGGTAAATGAGTATGCACCTGCATCCATGACGGCAACTAGATCACCTTCCACTATATCCGGAAATAGTCGGTCAATTGCCAGTCTATCGGTGTTTTCACAAATCCGACCGGTGAAATCGACTGTTTGGGTGGTATGCGCTTCAGGATCTCCCACTTTATAGATCCGATGAAAAGCACCATATAATGCAGGACGCATCAACGTTTCCATTCCCGCATCCAAGCCGATAAAAGTCTTATAGCTTTTTTTGATCCCAGTTACCCTGGTTATTAGAATCCCCGTGTCACCCACCACTGATTTTCCCGGTTCGATCCAAAGAGATGGTTTAATATCATCTTTAAAATATGCATTGAAAACAACACCAATTTTTCTAAACAAACGATCAAAATCCAAAGGAGTTTCTTTGTCCTGGTAGGGGATGCCATATCCACCTCCCAAACTGACATAATCCATCCGCATTCCAAGTTCCTGATAAATTAAATCCATATTCTTAAGAATTTCCTTCATCAAGGTCGGAAAATAGTCCGGATCCAATATGCCAGATCCAGTCATGCATTCAATTCCAAATCTTTTTACACCGGCTTCTTTTGCGATGCGATACGCATTTACTATATCGTAATGCGGAACGCCAAATTTTGAATTTTCGCCACCTGTAACAATTTGAGAGAATGCCCCTTTTCCAAATCCAGGATTCAATCGAAAAGAAATGTCGGTTGGTAGACCATTGGCGACCATGCGTTGAAAAGATGTGATATCATCCAGATTTATGTGAGCGCCAGCTTCAAGAGCCGTTTTTAAATCATCTTCAGATTCATAATTACCTGTGTAGATGCATTCGTCACTTTTTATACCCGCTTGGTTGGCGGCATAAAGTTCTCCTGGGCTGGAACAATCTGCACCGAGAGCAGGTACAGATGATTTCAATACCCGAATCAGATGGGGGTTGCTGTTGGCCTTTATTGTATAACATATATGGTAAGCGTCAAAATTTTCGGCTAAGCCTTTATTTATCATGTTGATATTTTGAACAAGTCGATCCTGGTAATAAACGTAAAGTGGAGTTCCAAACTCTTTCGCAAGAGATTCAAATAAATCTCCGTTCTTTAATGCATTAATGAGAGGATGTTTGTTCATTTAGTAGGGTTTGGATAGAAAGTTTAATTCAATCAACCAACCAGATACCGATACGAGAAAATTATGGTATTTATACTTCAGTTCTAAAATATTCCTCTCACTCTTATTGTATTAAATTTGGGTGGTATCCCACATTAGTTTATGAGCAGATAATATGAAAATAATAAAATATGTTTTAGTTTTTATTATTTGGATTCCATCTTGCCAAAAAAAGGATGATCCTTTTTCCTGGGTAGACACTTTGCCTGACCCTTGGGTTCTGTCTGAAAATGAATTTGAATCCTATCTCCCGAAATTCCAGGAGAGATTTCCAAATTTTCATGACCGATTAAAAGCACTGAATCTTTGGAGAGTGGGGACGCCTTATGGAATATTTTGTTTGGGAGAAGAGCAAGGACAGGATCCTGATCCATTGATTCGAACGGATACGTCTGATTGTACGGTCCATGTGCTTACTACAATTGCATTTGCGTCAAGTTTCACATGGCATAATGCCAGAGATGCCATGGTGGATATCCATTATAAAATGGATGAAAATGGGATGAAGAAACCTACATATGAATCTAGGTGGCATTATACATCCGACAGATTATTGCACCACAACCGAACCGTGGATATCACACAGCAGATTGGTTCAAAGGGAGATCTCGAAACGGTTAATATTGAACTCAATAAAAAAGACGATGGTTCGGAGTTTCTTAAATTGGATTGGTCATCCAGAGAAGAAATCCAATTTCTGCCTACTGAGAGCATCACAAAAGAGTTGTTAAGCAGATTGCCCAGTATTTGTGGAATTGCATTTGTAAAGCGCAGTTATTTTAAAATGGGAATTGTGGTTGCCCACGAGGGATATCTTATTGATCAAGAAAACTTGATCCACGCATCATCCGAATTCAAAAAAACTGTCAATGGGGATTTTATGGATTATCTTTTAAAAGAAGG
>CAYNPR010000144.1:0-4404 GCA_964399115.1 uncultured bacterium
CTAACGCTAAAATATTCAATCCAACTTCTCCATAGGATAAAATCTTATTTTCAAAGTAAAAAATTAATATACGGTGGTACCACCATTTCCTAAATTGGGATATTCCCTATTTCTTATCCATACCGCCGATTTTACAGCAAGGTGCTAGCGCATTATAAGCAATCGGGTTGGGTAGGATTTCATTGGCCTGGTAGCCCAGTTCAGAAATGGTTTTTTCAATTTTGTCAGGATCTGTTTTATCAGCGTTGTAAGCAACCGTTGTAGTTTTCGTTTCCAAGTCAACCTTGGAAGCAGTTATTCCGGTAATCCTTCCAAGTCCCATTTCAATTGTTTTCTGACACATGCCACACTGGATCGTAGGGGTATTGATGATAACCTTCACGGATTTTTGGTTACAACGAATTAACAAAAAAAAGAGAAAGGGTGTTAAAAAAATACTAATTCTGTTCATTTTAACTCCTTACTAATAATATTTATTTACAGGAAAAATCTTTACTTTAACAGTTTGAGCAATTCTTTGAACTTATCTCCTGTTGCTCGTCCCTGGATTTCGAACAGGACAGTTTCTACACTTGTGATTTCTCCGCCGGCACACCGAATTTTTTCAAGTCCAATTTCCTTATTGTGCTCTAAACGGGTTGACGTGGCGTCAGCTATCACTTCCACATTGAGATTATGATCTAACAGATCCATTGCAGTTTGATAGACGCATATATGTGTTTCGATGCCTGCCAGCAGGATGGTATCCGGTTTGATTTCATTCATTTGTGAATTGAATTCATCATTCTTTACGCAGGAAAAAACATCCTTTTCAATTGGTTTCAATCCATCCAAATTTTTACTGACTTCTATAACCGTTGGGCCCAATTTTTCCGGGAGCTGCTCCATCCAGATAATGGGAACGTCCAGCAAACGTGCACCCTTGATAAGCATTGCCAAGTTCCTGAATAATGCATCCGAATCCTGCATAATGCGGGCCAAATTGCCCTGTACGTCGATAATGACAAGTACTGTATTCTTTGATTCAAGCATAAAGCTGAATTTCGGCTGTTTTTTTCCAATTCACAATGTCCAGGCCTGTTTTTACTATGCTGATTTTATCCATTTTATAGAATTCCCTAACAAATATATTTTGAATAATCTGCTCTTTTTCCATTTTGGACATTTCCTTGTAAATGAGACTGATATGGGGTTGAAATTCGTAAGGTTTTGGATCGGGAATCAGGCTTATGAGACATTGTTGGAGTTCTGTTAGCATCGATGATTTTTCAAGTTCTATGTAAAGCGTTTTCCAGATGTTGGACGAAAATTCCAATTTTCTGGCTCGAACGTTGAATGGTCTGAATTGATTTGCAACATGCATCAGTAATTTTTCACTATCCGATCCGTCTGAATCCAAGGGACTGAATAGAGTACAATGTGGTAAAAAAACCGGAGCTTCGTATTCAGTCGATAATTTTGTGATGATTTTGTGAAAATAATTTTGATCATTATCCGATGGTAACAACCAAATGGAATAGTGATTGGTCACTATTTTAAGATCTTTCTGATATCGTCCAATTTTTTATTCAGCTCTTCCACTTCTTGTTCAGGACCTTTCTTTTTTGGTTTTTTAGGTGGATTGATGATATTTTTCTTCGCTGTCCTAACTCCTCGGCTGATAATGGGATCCCTTTCTACTACTTCATCCAAATACGGTAGGTGTTTTTTCTTGCCATGACGTCCCAATGCTCGAACTGCGTTACGACGTACGTCCCTTGACTCATCATCCAGAAAATCAATGAAGAGGTCGATTGTTTTTGGTTTTGTTTTCACATATTTTTCCAGTTGCGTCACTGCTTCCGGTCGGGCGTACCACGTCGTTCCACCATAAGCAATTAATTCTTTCAACCGATCATAATTCTTATCATTCACAACACTCCCAAAATAGGAAATAGCGGCTTTTCGAATCACTTCGTTGTGAGAATCGGTATTCAACAAAGATTCCACTTTTTGTCTTGCTGCAGCCGTATCCACTACGACCAATGCCCTGAAGGCGTAGGCAATGCTGTAATATTTCGAATCCTTTTCAAGAATATTTTGCAAGAAAGCACTCACATTTTCATCACCTTTGTAATTCTTGAGGGTATTCCAAATGGATCGTCTCACTCTATTATCCTGCCCCTCGGCCATATTCATCAAAACTTCAGCATATTTCTTGGATTTCAACTTGGTAAAGGCATCAATTGACTGCTTTCTGACACCCCAGAATGGATCGGTACGCCCCGCATTCAGTAATGCTTCCTCCACAACCCTCCTGCCTTTCATTTTACTCAATTCATCGGCGGCGGCGATTCGATCCAGAATATGGGGACCTTTTTGTAATTGCAATATCCATTCTGCAAGAGATTTCTTAAAAGTCAACTTGCAGGGAATACGCATCCCCGCATTAAAAATCACCATTTCAGGCCTAGCCCCGACAGGGATCTCATATACCGTTTCCACATCTTCAACCCAGATCACGTGAACGTCATCATCAATCCGAATATCCACCGGCATTTTAAAGATATTGGATTTGTCAAGTTTCTGGACCTGCTTAACGGTGAGTTTTACGGATTTGTTTCGCTGGTTATAATTCCATTTAACGTCAAATTCCGGGTAACCTGGTTCATAGACCCATTCCTTGAAGAACCAATCCAGATTTTGCCCGGTAGTTTCTTCCATGGCTTTTTTAAGATCCGGTGTTTCAACATTTTTATATTGGTTATCCCGAGTATATTTCTGGATACCTCGCAAAAAGGCATCCTCACCGAGAATATCCCGCATCATGTTCAGGATCAGGCTACCCTTGGCATAAATATGCCCGTCAAATACTTCCATGGATTCGTGAAATCGAGGTTGAACCGTTGGACGACGCCATTTTTTATCGGAGCCAAAATATCCTTTTATTTCTCCGAACCGAATATATTCACCCTCGTCGTATCCATATTTGTATTCCCTGTACAATCTTGAAAAATAGGTTGCAAATCCTTCATTAAGCCAGGCGTTGGCCCAATTGCGCGTCGTGAGCAGGTCACCATACCATTGGTGAGCCAATTCATGGGCAACCAATCCATCGCTGCTGTGGTCCGGTGCCGCAAATTCGTCATACATGGTGCGATCTGTGTTATGGGTCAACGTAATATTCTCCATACCACCAAACATGAAATCTTCAATAATGACCTGATCATATTTTTCATAAGGATAGTCCACGCCGGTAACGTTACTAAAAAATTCCATCATGTCAGATGTCAGCCCAAAGGAGCGAAATGCTTCTTTTTCGTTTTCCTCATAAACCCAGTAATTGACTGGAATGCCGCGCCATTTGTCCTCCACCTTGACGTATTCCCCTATTGCAAAGGAGATCAGATAACCCACCATGGGATGGTTTTCACGCCAGTGCCAAGTGCGTGTTCCGTCCCCATTCTTTTTAATCGACACCAATTCGCCATTGGAAACAGCTGAATATTTTTCATCAACGGTTAGAATGGTTTCGAATGTGGATTTATCATTGGGATAATCGTACATGGGTACCCAATGGTGATTATCTTCATCTTCTCCCTGTGTCCATGCCTGCCAATGCTTTTCCGGATAAACCTCATCGGGTTGAATAAAAAAAGTCCCCTTTCGCGGCTTGGCCGTGTAATCCAGTCGGACGTTAACCGTGTCTGTCCAGCCCAAAGGTTCGGGCATAGTCAGATGTACCGATTCTTCACTTTGGTGAAAATCAATGTCTTTCTCATTCAGGCGAGCCCGGCGGATAACCATATCTTCCGCATCCAGATCAAGGCTTTCCAGGGCAGAGTTCAATGGGCTCAACGTATGTACCACATGCCCATAAACCGACTTGGTGGACATATCTATCCGTACGTCAATCTTTATATGCTGGATATCCACATGGCGATCCCGGGTTCTTTGTAATGGCACATCATCATCAGCTGAAATGATGGCAGAAATTATTATCAGGTAAAAAAGATTTTTCATAGTTCACTCAATTATATGAACTTCAAAATTATATGTTCGAAGTCGTAAATGTCACAAAATAATTAAAAAGGAAATATTGGTTAATTAAAATGAATTATTTTAGAAACTTTTTCTGGCTCCGTAGGAATGGGGTAGTTTAATTTCCAACAGGCTTGCACCTATTGTGCAGCCCCGGATAGCGATACCACAATCAATGAGGCCTTGGTACCGTTGAGGATTTTAATTTTAGTCCCTTACATCCTGTTTATAGTGTTTAGGTTTATTTTGCGAAAGATCGATAAAAATTAATCGCGTTGGTGATTGAGTCCTTTAATGAATAGTTCTGAAAATAATAAAATTAAATTCTCGCTATACAGTAAATCTGCTGAATATGCCATCCAGGCAATGATATATCTTTCGGAA
>CAYNPR010000145.1:0-4367 GCA_964399115.1 uncultured bacterium
GGAAAACTCGATCAATTCCATGTCGAACATGCAGGGCGGATAAAAGGACAGGTGAGCCGCAAAACGGCCTTCCGGCGCAATGGCTTCTATCACGGGCATCCAGGCGGAAAACAGCGCAACCCCTCCGCCAAGGCTCCATCCTGTCACCGCAACACGCTGGGGATCTATACGAGGGTCCTGGATCAGCTCATCCAAACCGCGATAGGCATCCAGGATCATCATGGCCGTGGTCACCGATACCTGTTCCCCCACGGTAGCCTTCACGTTCCGGCTGTTGAAACTGTATTGCTCAAAAGTGGCAAAGCCCATCTCCCGGTACATGTCCATGTATTCGTAATGATGGTCCGCCCAGTTCTTACTGCCGTTGATCCCAACGACCAGGGGAAGGTTCTTGGGGTCGCTCCCTTCCGGGAAACGCAAGATGCCGTAGACCTGCTGGGGTTCCTGGTTTTCAAGGTCGGTGATGATCTGATACAGGGAAAACGGATTGGAGCTCATGAATTCGATCCGTTCTCCATCTTCCTGTGCAAAAACAACGACCAGGCCGAGTGCGCCAATGGATCCGATCCATTTTAAAATCATGAATCGATGGACTTCACGTCGTCATAACCGTATTGCTTCTGGCGGCCCGATGTTCCATTTTCCACTGGGTGCAATACAATTTCATACCCGTCCACCTGGTTGACCTCCATGATGCCGTCAATATGCATCTTTTTATCTTTGTATTCAGGGATGGTCTTGGCTTTCTTCTTGGCTTTCTTAACGTCTTCGGCGGCAACGAAATAGTTGGTGTGGGATTCATAGAAACCACCGGATACGTCATCATCGTAAAAGCCTGCATGTACGAGATAGAGCTTCATTTTTTATTCCTTTTAATTCATTTTTTCAAGTTGCCGTTACAGCGGCGATCCGTTGGCTCACCGGTGGATGACTGTAAGACAAAAACACTTCCATGGGATGAGGCGTCAGGTGGGCCAGGTTGCTGGCGGCAAGACCCTTCAGCATTCTTACAAGCGCATCCGCATCTTGCGTGGTTTCCAGGGCAAATGCGTCGGCCTCAAACTCGTTTCTGCGGCTGAATGCCGTGGTGAAAATGGAGATGATGAGGTCTACGGGAGCATAGAGCATGCCAAAAAATATAAGACCGGCATAAACCGAGACCTCATCCACGCCAAACACGGCGAAAAGAGACGGATCCTTCATTATCAAGTTGAAGATGAACAGCATGACGCCCGTTTGCAATATCCCAATAATGGTTCCCTTAATGATGTGTTTTTTCTTGTAGTGTCCCACTTCATGGGCTACGATTGAAACGATCTCTTCCGTACTGTGTTTGTCCAGCAGCGTATCAAACAGGGCGATTCGCCGGGATTTCCCGAACCCGCTGAAATACGCGTTGGAATGGGCGGAACGGCGGCTGCCGTCCATAACGTCGATCCTTGCGATAGGAAATTTTACCGATTCTGCAAAACTCTCGATGGCTGACCGTAGCTCTCCTTCTTCTAATGGTTCAAACTTATTGAACATGGGTGCGATCACATGGACGAACAGGGGTTGAACCGCAACCATGAAAATGGCCACCAAAAGCCAGGCGATCCACCAGCCATCTTGACCATAAGTATTGAAAAAGTAGAGGATAGGCACCAAGATCATAGTCCCCAAAACCACAGTCAGTCCGTACCCTTTGAGTTTATCCAAAATGAATGTGTTTGGAGTGGTTTTATTAAAGCCAAATTTTTCTTCTATCACAAAAGTGCCGTAAATGGAAAAAGGTAAATTTATAATATCATTAATGATGAAAATGATCCCGAAAAACAGGAGCCCTGCCAGAATCGGCTGTTCCGTCTGGCCGCGCACAAATGCGTCCAAAACGCCGAACAGGCCGGTATGGATCACAATCAGGATCAAGGTGACGCTCAACGTGCCGGTGATGAGTCCGAACCGGGTTTGATCCCTGAGGTAAGCTTGTGATTTGACGTATTTGTCCCTATCGTAAACGTCCGTGAATCCATCTGGGACTTCTTCCCCGGTATTGTTCATATTCAGCACGGAGCTAATCGTCGAGAGCAGATATTCTGCGATCAGCGCGCCGATAATGATGAAGTAATAGGTTTGTTCCATTTGAGAGCTGGGGAAATTAACAACAGCAATCTATCCGTACTCATTGTAATGATGTTTACATGAAATGCCATGTTGAATAAAAAAACTTAATTTTTTAACATTGACACTTTACAAAATGATAAATGATTTATTAGAATTGTGTTAGGATTTTATAAGAAAAAGGATCCGTTCCTGATTCTTGAAGAAATATTTGTCCGGCGTGCCTGGGTGAAAGCCGAGGAGAAACCGGCGGGTTTTAAGTAATCGGTCGGGGAGTCGGGTATGAGCCGGAGTGGAAAATTCTGTCCTGAATTTGACGCTCCGGCTTTTTTTATGCACGTTTTCTTGGCGCTACTTGAATTTTATAGAGCACCCAAGTGCCTTAGTTGACGTTGGATCAATTTTCCCGCCTGAAAGCATGGCATCCATTGCATCCGCCAAATAGGTATTTTCCACTTTTTTAACGTTCTTGGCATTATCGTCAATGGCGCCTCGGTACACAAGTTTATCATTTTTGTCGAATAGATAAATATGGGGTGTCTTGGTTGCGCCGAATGCATAAGCCAGTTGAGAGCCCGGATCCTGAGCATAAGGGAAATTGTATCCATTCTCATCGGCATGTTCCTGCATCTCCTCCATACTGTCTTTCCTATTGAACGCTGCTTCATTGGAATTCACGGCAATCATACCGATACCTCGGGAAGTATATTTTTTCGCCAAAGACACGTACCGGTCTTCCCATCGTATCACCCAGGGACACGTATTGCAGGAAAAAATAACCAGGAGACCATTTTCTCCCTTCACGTCCGAAAGGGTCAGGCCATCGCCACCGACGTCCCGTAAACGGTGATCCGTAAGGGGGATTGAAGAACCAATCTCAAGTTCTCCACCCACGGCAAATGCCAGGAGTAATGGGAGCAGGATTATATTTCTCATAATTCCTCCATATGTTTAATTGCGTGTTCGATTGTGTGTCTAAATTGTGATTCGGGCTTTTTCCCTTCCCAGAAATCTACAATTTCTCCGGTTGTTTTTGCATATATAACGGTAAAGGGCAATGATCCGGTCCATTGTGGATGTAACCCATTGATAAAGGATTCATCTTTTTCTTTTTTATAAAATGAAACGTCCTTAACGCCCTGATTCCCCAAGAAATCCTTTACGGCATCAACTTGGTCATCAAAATCCGCACTGACAAAAACAACTTCAAGTTCATCGATCTCATTTTCAAGATCCACAATCATTGGAAATTCCTCTACGCAGGGGACACACCACAAGGCCCAGACGTTTAAGAGAACGGCTTTCTCTCCCTTGAAGGATGAAACGTGCTCCAACAAACCATGGGAATCCGCAACAACAAGGTTCACCTCACTGCATCCTTTAAAAGCTATTGCAACCGTAAATAAAAAAAAGAATTGAATCGTCTTTTTCATGGACGTATCCGTTTCATTTTTTGCTTGGAAAAAAGGGTTGATTGATCGTTGTAATGTTCGGACGATTCAACCGAAATGGCACTGCCATACTGGTGAATGCTCCAGGCATTTAATTCTCCATCGGGGCTCCACTCCACGGCCTGAAAATAACAATCCCCTGCGACACCCTGGTAAATACCATCTTTTTTCTCAAAATAAATAGCTCTTAATAATCCTGGGCCCCCCGAAAGAGGTAGATTTTTATCCCCCCGCACAAGACGCAGCACCTGGCCCAGGGGAACGTCGATCCTGCCGAATTTTTTTTCAAGATATTTGATGGCATCATAAAGATTATCGGTGATGCTTTCCTTCTCATACTTAAGATTATCAATTTTAAAAGCATTTGGAAGCACGATCATTGCCAGCGCGGCTTCGGTATTTGATGAATCCGCTGAAAGGTCCCATTGTTTGATCATCTCGAGCGCCGGCCTTAACTCGGGTACGTCTTCTTGGGCCATTTCATTAACGTACCGGTCTCTTACTCCGGCTATGATGGATTCCCGGGAATAGTTTACGTCATACTTGTAATCAAAAAATTCATCTCGCGTAATCTGTGGATCAATGCCAAAAGTTTCCAGTGCCCGCATGGAACGATTCGTCTGGTGCTTCTCGATTCCCGTCCAGTCCGGCAGGGGTTGTATTGCATCTACCGTGCTGCCGGTAGCCAGGTAGGGATTGCTGTTACAGTTCTGTATGAATCCATCGGGCGGATTAAACACCTGTGGCAATGAATCAAAGGGTACGTAAGTGTGCCAGAGATTTCTTTTACTCTCGCCGGGAAGGATCTTTCTCCAG
>CAYNPR010000146.1:0-4359 GCA_964399115.1 uncultured bacterium
TATTGAAATCTGATCAGCTTTTTTCTTATCAAAAGTGAATACGAAGAATAAGCAATAGAAATAATGTAAACAGGTGTTTCAATGCCAAATGTTAGAGAATAAACTGAAAACTTTAGCGATAGTTACCACTGCGAGCTTCTCCAACTTTTGGCTTGGCAACAGCGGCAATCAGCTTGTCAAGCCCTACTGAACCAACTGGCTTATCATACTCAGTAACAATAGCACTATTGGTTCCAGCTTTTGAAAGCACTTGAAGGGCGTCATCAACTACCATGTACTTATCAATCGTTGGACCGCCTTCCAGTTTTTCGTCATCCATTACTGAACCAACCTCAACAACTCTGCCACGATTTATATCCTTAATAAAATCTGATACATAATTGTCCGCTGGATTCAGGATTATTTCCTGTGGAGACCCTTTTTGCACAATTGCTCCATCCCTTAGGATGGCAATGTTGTCTCCGATTCGCAGAGCCTCGTCCAGGTCATGGGTAATGAAGAGTATTGTCTTGTGAAGTTCATCCTGCAAACCAAGCAGAATATCCTGCATGTCAGTGCGGATCAGCGGGTCAAGTGCTGAGAATGCTTCATCCATCAACATAATTTCAGCATCCGTCGTTAGAGCACGTGCCAATCCCACTCGCTGCTGCATGCCTCCTGAAAGCTGATTAGGGTAGTGTCTTTCATATCCTGCCAGTCCAACACGTTCGACCCACTTGCTGCTTCGTTCCAGTGCTTCATTTTTTGGAATATTCTGAATAGTCAAACCAAAGGCAACGTTGTCAGCGACTGTGTGATGAGGAAGCAGGGCAAATCTCTGAAATACCATTGATGCCCTGTGCCGCCGAAACTCCCTTAATTCTCTCTGATTCATCTCCAGAACGTTTTGTCCATCGACGATGATCTCCCCTGTGGTAGGCTCAATGAGACGGTTGACATGCCTGATCAGAGTGGACTTACCGGAACCTGAGAGACCCATTATTACCTGAATTCTGCGGGAAGGAATGTCGATATTCACATCCGTCAGGGCAAGTACATGATCGTGCTTGTCAAGCAAATCCTTTTTGGACATTCCGTTTTCGACTCTTTCCACCATTCCCGATGGGCTTGAGCCAAAAATCTTGTACAGGTTCCGGATTATAACCTTTTTGTCTAGTGCTGTGCCATTAATGGAATTAGATGTGTTATTTTCAGTCACCATGTCCACTTTCCCTATGCTTTTGCAATCGACTGCCGAATTTCTGTGTTACTCTATCAAATATGATAGCCAACGCTACTATGGCCAGACCGTTCATCAAACCCAGTGCCAGATATTGGTTACTAATCGCGCGAAGCACAGGCCTGCCAAGTCCCGGGACACCAATCATGGATGCAATAACCACCATCGCCAGTGCCATCATAATAGTCTGGTTCACACCAGCAAAAATATTGGGTAGTGCCAAAGGGATCTGAACACGGAAAAGCTTCTGGCGGTCATTTGCTCCAAACGCCTCCGCGGCCTCCAGGACTTCCTTGTCCACCAGCCGGATTCCAAGATTTGTCAGGCGCACGATAGGCGGCATAGCATAAATACAAACCGCCAGTAGACCCGGCACCTTGCCAATACCGAGAAGCATTATTATGGGAATTAGGTAAACAAAACTTGGGATAGTCTGCATCACATCCAGAACGGGTGTGATGATGGATCGCACACGATCAGAACGCGCCATCCAGATTCCGAGCGGAATTCCAACAGCAATGCACAAAAGGGTAGACACAGAGATGATGGCAAGTGTTGACATTGTGTCTTCCCACATGCCGAAAAATCCGATTACGAGGAAGCAGGCGATAGTTCCCACAACCACATACCAGCTGCGAGATCCAATCCAGGCCAGAACGGCGACCACGAAAATTACCATTGGCCAGGGGGTATTGACCAGCAGTTTTTCAAGCCAGACCAGGAAATAGAGCAACGGTTCAAAGAATCCTTCGATTCCATCGCCGTATGCTCGGGAAAAATCGCGAAAACCCAGATCGATTCCCTTCTTAAGATCGCGCAAATCCTGACGGCCCATGGTCGGGAATTCGTCTAACCACTCCATTGCAATACCTGTTGCGGTTTTAAAAATAGTAAATGAATCGGGTAGCAGCTGACAGTGATTGTCAGCTGCTCCGAATTATGAACCCCTAAGAAGAATTTAGAGTGAGGCTTTTACCTTGGAAGCAACGTCGGAAGAAACCCAATTTGTCCAGACATCTTCGTGCTTCTGCAGAAACTCAATCGCAGCATCTTCACCACCAGCCTGATTATCCGCCATATAAACCAGCATACCATTCATTATGGCACCTGGATATACGCGCTGGCTCAGGTAGTGTGCTGCTGTTCCACCGGCCTTTTTAAATCGATCTGTGATGACGGTATTCACTACCGATTTTGTCCATGAAGAGGGCATTGGGTTCGCACACTCTTGCTCGGGTTTCACGATACAACCATCCCAGTTATCACTTCCTGCGAAAGGGACACCGAAATCAACCGGAACCATCTTGTATTTGCCGATCATGGAGGTGGGCGACCAATAGTAACCGAACCAGTTTTCACCGCGCTCGACGGCTTTGGCCATTGAACCGTCCAGACCTGCTGCTGAACCCGGATCAACCAAAACCCAACCTTTCTTTTCCATCTCGAAAGCACGGAACAGGTTGGCATTGGCCAACTGACAGCCCCAGCCTGCAGGACAACCAACAAAGGCACCCTTAGAGGGATCCTCTTTATGCGGGAAAAGATCCGGACGCTTCATGATATCCAAAGCAGTCTTCAACTGAGGATATTTTTTTGCTGTATGAGGTGGAATCCACCATCCCTCGCCAAGACCAGTAATCGGTGCCGGGCTAGCAATATGCAGACGACCTTCGTCAACTGCCTTTTTTAGGGGATCACGAACTGCGTTGGCCCATAGCTCTGCCGCTACATCAGGTTGGCCTTTTTCATTCATCGAGGTAAAGGTTGGCATGGTTGCACCTGCCACCAATTCAACATCACAGCCGTAGCCTTTTTCAAGAATGATTTTATCCACATGTGCCATCAATTCCGCTGAAGCCCAGTTCATTTCTGCCATGGTCAGAGAACCACAGGCTGCGAATGAAGTTGTGGAGATCGCCATCGAAGCTGTGACTGCAATTAATGCCATCAGGGTTCGTTGAAACACACGTTTCAAAAAACTCTGATTGGTTTGAAATTTTAGTTTGTCTAAAGACATAAGTGACTCCTTTTTTGGTTAATGAACAACTGTACCGTGCCAAAGATGTTCAATCGATTGTTCAGAAAATACTGTTGATTTTCTGACAAGGTAAAAGGCTATACACCGATATTTACCGATACCCTACAATAACACACGGAATGCTTATATAGCAGAATGATGATTTCAGCTTATATTAAAATAATCAATGCATTTTGTAAAAATTACAATTTTTTAGGTACAGTGAAATCAAAATGGGTTACAAACTAAAAAAATATTTATTTAAATATCAACAAGATACTGTTATTTCTCAAAATATTGCCTAATACCTGAATGCAGTATTTAAATACATTTTTTTTAATGCCTATTTCAATCACTGGAGTATCTAATCTTTTAACTATGAATTAAATTGATTTTATAACTAGAAAGAATCCAATGTCTGGGTGTTTTAACTTTTTATTTGCAACTACATTTTCTTATTCTCAATGATTAAGAACTGAAAGTTCCGTTTTAAATCCGTTTAATTTTTTTGGATTTAAAAGTAATATATTTTTTAAATGAATGATATTTATACTATTATATAAAATACATTTGAATATATTAATTTCATTACTCCGATCCTCAATATATATTATGGAATTGTATGTGCAGAATTGCTTCCTAGAGATGTCCAGTTTGAATTATAGCATAGAGTTAATTTAAACCCATAAAAGAGCGGAAATAGAAAAATCGATTATTGACTTTTAATCATATGAAGATAAATTTTATATGCAAAAATTAAATGATCTTCAAAATAACGTGAAGCAAAAAATGACATGGTCAATGGAAATTCTTCCTCAAAATGTTACTGACATCAGGTTTATTCCAGATTTTGTACAGGAAGTTTATATAACAATGATTCCTGGAACAGGCTTTAGTGATATCATATTGACGGCTCAAAAAATTCAAGCATCCGGTAAACAGCCTGTACCGCACTTAACTGCCAGGACTTATCCCGGAGCAGAAGAACTTCGTGCCTCCCTTTCCGGACTTCAAGCTGCAGGTATTGAACGGGTATTGCTGATTGGCGGAGGAGTTCCTAAACCTGCAGGAATTTTTTCTTCTGTAATGGATATGTTGAAGACTGAACTGTTTGCTGAATACG
>CAYNPR010000147.1:0-4353 GCA_964399115.1 uncultured bacterium
TGATCATCTCAACAATGGCCAAATGATTGATAAAGGATCATTGTCTTCCAATTATGTTGATGCGGATATTTTAATTTTATCACCGGAGGACGGATCTTTAAATCGTCCTGATGGTATCGTCATTGCGGCATCTTTGTTTAATGCATCCCTTGTGGATCAAACCCAATATCAGGTTTTAGTGGATGGTAATGATTTAACGAATTTATCCATTATTATTGGTGACGTATTCACCTTAGTACTAAATGAAGAAATGGATGTAGGATTGCATTCGGTAAAACTACTTTTTAAAACCAAATCCGGTGTGGAGGTTACTCCGGTCGAGTGGGCTTTTAACGTGAATAATCCAATGGAAAACATTGCCGAATCGTTTCAATATAATGGATCTGTTTTTGCCAAGACATCATCAAATTCCATATCGGGTATTTCCATTGATGAAGATGAATATTCTGGAAAATTTGATGGAGAATTAAGTTGGGTAAAAGCCAGGTATACTTTTAGAAATTCAAGTCGTGAAACAGAATTTACCCAACCACTGAACCGCTCAACGCTTACACTGCAGATTACTGATTATTTGAAGCTTGAATATGGCGACGTATATCCATCCATCTCACCTTTTATTTTAGATGGTAAGCGCGTGACTGGACAACATTATCATTTGGCAATGCCTTTGGTGGATGTCCATTGGATAATGGGAGAATTGAATCGAGCTGTCCAATTTCAGGATAAGGTGGATGGAGCATATGTTCTTCTCCCCAACGACACAAAAACGGATTCAATTTTAGGTAAAATTTACACTCTTAGCCGTATTGGGTATACGTTTCCTCAGGAGATTGTCGCTGGACGGATCGAAATATCTCTCTTTAATAAGTATAGCGGAGGTATCCATTTATTAAAGGCAAAAGATGATAAATATAAAATTGACCGATATGCACTGGAAACAAGTATGTTTACCGTCGACACTTCCGTTTTTCATGATTCCGTTTCAAGTGTTTTTTCATATGGCCAGTTTGATAGTTTGTATAATGTAGACGTTTTAAGCAAAAACTGGGAGAATGGAAACCCTAAGGAGAATATTGCTCTCGGTTTTGATTTTGAATCCGCTTTGGATAATCGAAAATTGCTGTTTCAGCTGGGTTGGAACTTTAGTATGACCAACAACAATATTTGGGATGGATTTATGTCATTAGCCGCTATGGATACAGTTCTTGATGATTCTTCGGATGGGTTTATCGGTCAATCCTATGATACGCTTGGAAATATTGTCAATGAAGCATTGGCTGATACCGCTGATATTCTCAACCCGGAAGCATATAAGGATATTTTCACGATTAACACGTTCATGACACCTCTTTTGCCTATCGATCCAATCGTTTTTGAAGAAAATAAGTTTAAGGCAATTCTGAATATGCCATCATCCGCTTTCTATTTTAGATTGAAGGGTAGTTATTCTTTCAATAATCTGCTGATGGAGTATCGTCAGATAGGGCCGGAATATGAGAGTTTTGGTAATCCCTATCTTACAAACAATATCAGGGAATTTGTATTTAATGATAGATTATCTGCGCTGGGCCGCAGATTAATGATTGCATTTGGTTACAAATACAGGGATAACAATTTGTCCGAAACAGTCATAGACCCTATGGCCACAAAAACATTATCTTTCATTACGACACTGGTTCCCGGACCGGGAGCACCATCTCTCATATTTAATTTTCAAACCATTGGCCGCAGTAATGACGTTGACACGCTACAGGTTGACAGTACGGGTAGTTTCATCACCGATAATAGAGAAAATTCAAAAGCATTAAATACGATGATTTCCGTCAATATTCCAGGGAATTTTGGATTTGTGACGACTACAACCTCCATAAGCGTTAATTCAATCAATTACACGGATAATTTGGTGGCGGAAAGGAATCCTGATTATTTGTTTCAAAAAACGAATACACAATCCATTTCCATCACCCTTTCTTCACGATTTCAATTTCCACTCCGAACTAGTTTGGCAATCAACACGACCGAACTCAATATCCCTTTTAAGAATGCAAATAACGTTTCCTCTATGGATATGAATAGATGGAGTTCTGCGAGTTTGACGGCTCAATATTCGTTATTTGAGACTAAGTTGAGAATCAAGGGAGGAATGAATTTTATGACAAACGGTGAAAAGGACGATTCATCCATTAGCCTTTTTGGTGTTAAAATAGGTGGAGATGTTGATATTATAAATAACTTGTCCGTGAGTATCAATGGATCTTTACGGATGAATAAAACCGGATCCCAGTCTATGAGTTTGAGCAATTCCGGTTTTCAAGCCACACTCGGTTACAAGTTTTGATTGAATCCATAAAAAAATTCTTTAAGAATCATACCATGGACTTGGGGCTGACTATAAGCGCTGTATTATTGACGTGTTTATTTCAATGGTTGGGTTTTTTTGATTTTTTAGAGCTCAAAACCTACGATTATCGTTTTCATAAGGTCCGCGGCCCTTTAACCGGATGGCGCGCCAGTGATTCCACGATTATTGACCTTGGAACGGATGTCGTCTTGGTGGAAGTTGATGATGAAACATGGCGGATCATGAAGGAGAACAAGATTCCGTGGCCCTATCCCCGTGGAGATATCTGGACAAGGGTGGTGGATAATTTGTCCAAAGCGGGCGCCAAAGTTATCGCATTCGATATTCAGTTTGATGCTCCGGACGCCCGATCGGAGTATCTTCGGAGTGTGACAGATAGATTTCCTGATGGATTGCCGGATCATGGGGATATTTTGCTGGGAGAATCTATCCGGAGAGCTCAGGAAAATGGAACGGCCGTTGTTATGGATGTGAAAATGGTCCGGGAGCCAACCAGAATTCCACCCACATACATCGCATATCCCGTTAAAGAGATTATGGACGTAAATCCGGAAACGGGTTTGATTAACGATATGATGGATATTGACGGGTTTTCCCGCCAATACAGTATCGCCGGCTATATGGACCATGAACCAAAAACGGCTTACTTGACGTTGGGAGTGAAGTGCGTCAAAGCTTTTCAGGGTATCCCAGACGATGCAATTCCCCTTTTTGATCCTGATAAAAGAATGTGGTCCTATGGTGATTTAAAAATCCCGTCCTACGGCCGAACAAACAATTTTCTCGTGAATTATTATGGTCCACCCTCCGGCTACAAGATGCCAGGACGGCAAGATGTTAAGGCATGGGGAACATACCTAAGATATTCCTTGTCACAAATTCTAGATACTGAAGATTACGATCTCCCGGAAGACTTGGATTGGATGGAACCTTATATTGGTGGCATCCCGGATTGGATTGAGAATATGGAAAATGAAGATACGAAAAAATCTCTAATGGAGGAATTTAGCTCTCCGTTTAAAGATAAAATTGTCATTGTGGGAGTGTCCGTGGAAGTGATCCCCGACGTTAAATCCACTCCTTTCTATAATTATATGAACCTAAGTCAGCTGACTCCTGGGATGGAAACCCACGCCAACGCAATCCAAACCATTCTTCACAAAAATTACTTGACTGTTTTTGGTGGAAAAACCACTCGATTCTTATCCGGTGGCTTTAGTTATCCCATTCAACATTTTATTCTTATCCTTATTTTATGTATTGTAGCATACGGTGTTTTGTCGCTTGCAGAAATGCACCCCGTTATTTCCGGAATAATTATTCTGTTTGAATCCGTGATTTATTTTGGGATTGCTTGTGGGATGTTTACGAATGATTACTGGTGGCTGTTAAAATCAATGTTTATGAAAATTCTGCCCCATGGTGTCGTTGACAAATATTATGCGGTGTTTCAATCAGGCCTCCCCGAACCGGGAGATACGTTCATATTGCCGATCGTTGCTCCAATCGTTGGAATTGTCCTTACCTATTCAGGCAATGTCATTTACCAGTTTTTACATGAACAGAAGGATAAAAAATTCCTGAAGGCAACGTTCGGTACATACATTGCACCAAAAATCATAGACAAAATGTATGAGGAAAAACAGGCCCCGAAGTTGGGAGGTGTTGAAGGATACCACACGGCTTTCTTTTCCGATATTCAGAATTTTTCCACCTTTTCGGAAGCGCTTGAACCGGAACGAATGGTTGCACTTATGAATGAATATTTAACAGTCATGACAGATGTTATTTTGAGCCATGAAGGCACTTTGGATAAGTATATTGGTGATGCGATCGTTGCTTTTTATGGAGCACCGGCCCCAGTTTTAAATCAAGAAAAGAAATCTTGCGAAACGGCCTTGGCCATGCAGGATGCGTTGGGAGACTTAAGAAAAAAATGGGAATCTGAGGGTGATTGGCCGGAAATTGTTTATTCAATGGTTCATAGAATC
>CAYNPR010000148.1:0-538 GCA_964399115.1 uncultured bacterium
CAAGAGTGAATGTTGCTTTCTCGAATAACCTGGGTGAATCATTTTCTTCTCCCATGAGAATTGATTCAGGAAGCTCTGAAGGTAGGGTAGATATTTCATGGTTTAATAATAGTGCGGTAGTTGTATGCTGGTTAGAAGCGCAGGATGGATATTCTTCCTTAGTTTTTAGAATGGTATCGGAAGATGGAATACTTTCTCCCATACAAGATGTTGTAACTTTGGCAGGAGGTCGTGGCATCGGTTATCCTCAAATGGAATTCCTAGGCAATGAATTATGGTTCCTGTGGACTGATTTTGATAAAAAAAACCTTATAATGTCAAAAAAAGTGCACCTTTAAAAAATGCTTTGTAAATCACATAGAATGTGTAAGTTCAATCTATAATCCGAGAATATGACTTCATGAGATTCATAAAAAAGCTATTGGTTTGTCTAATTCTGATGGGTGCTCTGCCCATTTCAGAGGTAGGATTTGTACATGCTGATTCTGCTGAACAACAGAAAAAGAAGAAGAAAAAGAAGAAAAAATCTTCCAAGAAA
>CAYNPR010000148.1:638-4350 GCA_964399115.1 uncultured bacterium
AAGAAAAGTAAAAAGAAAAGTAAAAAGAAAAGTAAAAAGAAAAGTAAAAAGAAAAGTAAAAAGAAAAAGCCTGAAGAATCCTCGTCCAGCGCAGCCGAACCCATCGAATCACAACCTGTCACTAAAAAAAGTTCCCGAATCAATACGGCTGCCTATGCCGATGAGCTATACAACCTGACGGGAGAGCTTCAAGCATCCAACAAGGAACTTGCAAGAGCCACTCAGTATTTCCAGGTTGAAGACCCAAAAAAGAAGGTTGTATTCCTTAAAACTAAACCGTTTCTGAGTGAAGCGGATTATGAAAAAGATGCCCGATTAAATCCGGACAACATTTATCTACAGCGGCAATTAGGTCTTCATTATGAAGCAAATGGTGATTACGAAAGTGCTAAAGACATTTACCTTCGCGAAATAGCCAAACACCCCGACAATCCGGATGCTCATTTTTTTCTGGGAGCTTTATATGCATCACTTAGAGAGTACCATAAAGCAAAAAATGCCTTTGAAGAAGCACTGTATCTTGACCCAAACCATGATGCCACAATAGAGGCAATGTCCCTGTTTGTCCAAACAAACGAACAAAGGGAGCTTAGCAATGATATTCTAAAACTGTCTTCAGAGAAATCACCAGATGGGCCCGCTCAGCGCCTATCCATCATAAGGAAAACAATGACGGATGGCGATTATACTAAAGCACTAAAGCTTGCTGAAGAATCTTTTGATAAATATCCTTCCCATATAGGCTTTATTCAGCTAATCGGCGAAAATCATCTTCAAATGGGACAAGTGGAGGAAGCAAAAACAGACTTCCAGAGGGCTATCAAACTGAATCCGAGAGACTTGTCGCCCCACCTGTCACTTGCGAATTTGTATTTTGACCAAGGGAAATACGTATATGCGGCCTTGTCATTCAGCGATGCTGTCTACCTGGAGCCAGACAATCCTGATCATCGCCATATGCAAGGGCTATGTTATTTTAAAGCCAATGAATGGGGAAGGTCGGCAGCGGCTTGGGAAGACCTCCTGCATTTTCGACCGAACGATACCGTTGTCAGAAATATGCTTCCTCAAGTTTATTACATCATGGCGGTGGAATATAATCGGATCGGAAATCCCACCATGGGACGGCAGTCGTTTACTAATGCTTTGTCCGTTAACAATAATACGTCTGCTTGGTTGTCCGGCGCTATGGGAGTTTTGGGTCGATTTTATCGAGAAAAAACCATGTATAAGGAATCTCTTGTAGCGTATCAGGAAGTCTTGGAGTTGAGCCCCTCCGATGCAGATGCATACATGGGGATGGGGGTTACTTATTGGAAAATGGATGAAAAACAATTGGCGAGAGCATCGTGGGAAAAAAGCATTGAAATCAAACCGGAAAAAAATGAATCCCGGGGATGGTTGATCCTGTCGAGACAGGGATCGTAATCAATTTTATTTCTCTTTAATTTTCTTATATGTCCCGTGTCTTACTTTTAATCCTTTTTCCTCTTTCCGTCCTTTTTTCAAATGAGTATTATCAGGGAGATTCCCTCGTTTGGGAAGGGGTTCATGCTTTTTATAATTATGAATTTGACCACAGCGTCAAAATACTCACCAAAGCGAGAGAGATTTACCCCGACCATCCGGGAGTACATTTGGTCTGGGCTGCGTCACGGTGGGTACGAAGTAAGGCCAATGATCCGGTGGAAAGAACCTATGAAATTCTGGAATTCGATTTGAACGAAATCATACCTGTATATAATGCACTGGTGACAAAATATCCTCTTGATCAGACTTTTGAACTTTATAGGGGATCCGCCATTGGGCTAGGTGCCCGGGTTGCCTTGGGGAAAAAGGATTGGCTAAAAACACTTTACCAAGGCTATAAGGGATTTTCAATCATTAACGACGTGGCGGAAAAGACACCTGAATTACAGGATGCTAAGCTGCCCATTGGGATTGTGGAATACTATGCAGGGCTCAGCAATATTTTGTTGAAGTGGGTTGTGGAATTATATGGTCTTGATCCTTCGCGAGAAAGTGGACTACGCCAAATGTCCATTGCTGCGGATAATGGTGATTGGACACGGATTGAGGCGAAAAGCATTCTCTCTTTTTTGTACTTGTGGGTGGAAGACGAACCTGTGCTTGCCGCTGAATATGCTCGGGATCTTCAGAGTCAATTTCCAAATAATTTCTATTTCAAAATTCTGTTTCTAGAGTCCATGATTCGCACAGAACAGTATGAGTTATCTGAAATAATAATAGAAGATATAGAAATTATTTCAAGTAATTTGACAAATCGACAACAGGAATGGTATTTACCGTATTTGGATTATGAGCGTGGCTTATTTTTCTTTCATCTTAAGCAATACGACAAAGCATTGGAGTATTTGGAAAAAGCTATCAGTCAGTATACGGGGGAGTTGGACGTCATCCTGAGCAATGCATTCCTATTGAAAGGGATGATACTGGATTTGCAATATCGACGATTGGATGCAAAATCCAGCTATTACGCATGTCTTAAGCTTGATAATTTTTCGTCTTCGATGGAAAAAGCAAAAGCATATTTGAAGCAGCCTTATAAGAACCCCTAAATGCAAGTTTATTGTTCCAATTTAACCAAGTATCAGCGATGGCAAACCCGAGAGGTTATGGTAGGGGGAATTGGAATTGGCGGTGATAATCCGATTCGAGTTCAATCCATGACCACCACGGATACAATGGATACTGAGGCCACCATTGCCCAATCCATTCGTTTAGTAGAAGTCGGTTGTGAGATTGTTCGTATTACCGCACCAAGTATAAAAGATGCAGAAAACTTGAAACAAATACGATCAGGCCTTCGAAATAGAGGTTTTGACGTCCCATTGGTAGCCGACATCCATTATACGCCTAATGCTGCCGAAATTGCCGCAAAAATTGTTGAAAAAGTCCGAATCAATCCTGGGAATTACATAGATCGAAAAAAATTTAAATCCCAGGATTATTCCGATGAATCCTATTATAGGGAACTTGAACGAATTCGAGAGAAGTTTCTTCCCCTTGTCCGGATTTGCAAAGAATATGGGACAGCCATGCGAATAGGAACAAACCACGGATCCTTATCGGATCGAATCATGAGCCAGTATGGGGACACGCCGAAGGGAATGGTGGAATCAGCCATGGAATTCCTACGTATAGCCGGGGAAGAGAATTATCATGATATTGTACTGTCCATGAAATCCAGCAATGCCCAGGTCATGGTTCAGGCATATCGGCTCCTTGTTAAAACGATGGTGGAAGAGGGGATGAATTACCCACTGCATTTAGGTGTCACGGAAGCAGGGGAAGCCGAGGACGGAAGAATTAAATCTGCAGTAGGTATCGGGACGGTACTGGAAGATGGATTGGGAGATACGATTCGAGTATCGCTGACGGAAGAACCTGAAGCGGAAATTCCAGTAGCGCTAAGATTAGTAGATCGCTATAAAAGCAGATCAGGCCATGCCCCGATCCCAGATGTGGAAGATTTGCTCTATGATCCATTTTTCCGAACTCGCCGTGAAACTAACAGGCTTGAAATAATTGGAGGAAAAGAAGTACCACGGGTTGTAAGTGATTTATCTAAAAAGGAGAAAATATTTCCAGAGGATTTAATACCCATTGGTTATTTATACTCTGAACCGCAGGATAAGTGGCAAGTTTCCGATCAGGCTGTGGATTTCCTGTTTGTTGGAGACCGTTCAAT
>CAYNPR010000149.1:0-4277 GCA_964399115.1 uncultured bacterium
CGTGAAAATCCGTTCGTGTTGAGAACATGTTATCAATGTTGATTTTAGAATAGAGTCCCAGATAATCGGAACTCAAGTATTTTGAGTTTTTCATATCACCCAATGATCCTAAATCAAAACTGACGGGCAGCCGAAGACCAAATTCTGAATTGCGAGTAGCCAGACCAAGTTCTGCCGAACCTGCAAGCGCACCGGGCAAACCAATAAGTTCATTGCCAATGGACATATTTGTGGCGTATTGTATCAGGTTGGACCGCATGGAAAACGCCCGAAGGGACATGATAAAATTATTAGGATGCCACACCGCGAATTTGGAGCTGTAGCCCGCCATTAGGCGCTCTTTTTCATTCTTAAAGAATACGATCTCAGATTCACTGTTCAAGTATTGATCTTTTTCCATGAGTACCTGCTGGATATCTTGGCTTAATACCCAGTCCACTCTTTCCCGATCAATAATCGTATAATCAAGACCATTGCCATACCAGATCTCATGGATTTGTTCCGTGTTGCCTTTTTCTTGTACAATAATTATTTGGTCACTGGGTCGCAGCTCACTGATGGTTTCATCTGCCACATCCACAATATTTTCAAAACCATCACCATCTGCGTTACCTGTGAAGCGAAGATTGATATAGTCCGAGATGGCGTCCTCCAACAGAATATGATAAGGCATGTGGTCTACGGTCCATGCAATGTATTTTCTCCTATCGATACTTTCAATAGTCTTTTCTATCTCATCCGTTATGACGACCGTTGCCGAACCTTCAGTAAACAGGTTCTTGTTCTTCGAGTCTACCGCTCGGAATCGGACTTGATAAGCGTTGTCTCCATCCGAGTCTTTTGGTGATTCAAAATCCGGGTCTCTGATAAATGCCAGTTCACCGTCTCGGAGAATCTTGAAGCGTCCCTTATCATCACCGCCAACAATCTTATATTTTACATAATCCTGATCGAGGTCTGGATCTTCCGCCACCAGTTTGACTACGATTTTTCCAGCTCCTTCTGGGAGAACAATTTTCATTTCAGAATGATCAATAAATTGCGGTGTCTCATTGACGTTGATTACAGCTACAACCAATTTACTGGTAACCTTTTTACCGCCTTGATCCTTGCTGGACACAAAAATTGTATAGCTGTCTCGCCTTTCATAATCAAAACTGACACTGGTATGCAAAAATCCATCCTTAATTGTAAAATAGGCATTGTCGTTGTCGTTTTTATCAGAAAAAGAGTAAGTAAATGTATCATCCCGGTCCAAGTCATCGGTGGTCAGCTGACCAACGCTGGTTACGTCTGGACCATTCTCAGTTATAGTGTTGTTCACCAGTTTCACAGAAGTAGGCGCATCATTCATGGAAACAATGGTGATCTTAATTTTTGCTGTATCGGAAAAAAATCCATCATCGATTGAATACAGGAATTCGTCTACGCCGCTCACATTCGCATTGGGAGTAAACAAGATATCAAACCCTTGGAGATTAGCGGTGCCAAGACTGGGATCAGACAGCAGTTTCAAGTCCAGGTTATTGCGACTCTCCAGCTTATCATTTTTCAGAACATTAATAATTTTTGTTTCATCTTCTTTGAGTTGAATATTATCATTCACCGCCTGGACAGTTTTAGTTTGCCCTGCCGCTGTTGAAAAGACAGTGGAGAAAACGAACAAAAAATAAAAAGGAATATGCTTAATCATTGCCATGAATCCTGATTTAAAACTGAATGGCCAAATAGGGGGCGAAAAGCAGCACACCGCCTTCACCTCCCGGATACCATGTCCAGGTTTTATCTGCTGTTTTTAGGGATTGGAAATCAATACCGCTTTCCCGGGGATAAAGAACACAGTCCAGGCCCAGGTTGAGACTCTTCCATACATTGTGTTCCAGCCCGAAACCGAGAGACTTGAATCCGCTTCCTGATGAATTGAACTGGAAATAGGATTTGCTTTTTTTATTATCCGTTACCCCTTCCACTTTTACAAAAAATCCTAATGCTTCCGCCCCGTTAATTCTATCCGTGATGGAGAAAGCATCTTTGTCATCGAGCACATCGGGATCCGCCAAATATATGCGACCATGAATAAACTGGGTAAAGGAGAGACCAGCCTTGAGTCGCAGAGAAGCAAACGGTTGGCTGATCTTGATTTCTCTTCCTTTTCCGGATCTTTCTCGAATAACGGCATTTGCAGTACGAATTAATTTTTGATCTTCTTCACTAAGGGACTGTAAAGAGAGCGCGCCTACTTTTTTCCCATCCCAAGCCAACTTTTTCAAGAATTTCTGGTCATTGTCGCTCAGATCGGTAATTTTTAGTTTTACTGATTTCTTGTCTTTTTTTCTCAGCAGTATGACTTCTGACTTACCATGCTGGTTTAACGAAGCATCGATTATATTGCCCGATCTGGAGGTCCATTTTCGCCCCTTTTCGGCTTCCCTATGGGCCTGAGAATCCTTATCCATGACAATATAAGCTTTTTCATTTTCAATTTTTAAAAAACGGCCCTGATATACAGTCCCTTTTTGTGTTTTCCATTGCCTGGGTTTGGAAAGATCACGGACCGCAATCTCTTTTACCTTTTTCTGTTCCTTTACACTGGTACCATATTCCGTAAGCACTTTCCTGTTCAAACCAAAGGTGTTGCTCCAGTACAATACGCCACTGGATGCAGGAATGACCAGGTGTTTGTAGCTATTAACGTTTTTTGCTTCAAAATCGACGCCTACATCCATGTAATTGATCTGCCCACCAAGTGTCTGGGTATCAAACTTAAAGCCCAGCCCATAGGCGCCTTCAAGCGGATGTTTGATTCCTGCAGTAACTCTAGTGGTGGTTACACCGGGAACAATGAAATAGGCACTGGCAATATCATTGGAAAGTCCAAGGGTCAGGTTTTTCGAAAGGTTTCGATAAAGACCCACATCCGGCAAGCCTGATTCCAGGCGGAAAGCCAAGCTGCTTGCTTTCTGCCGAATAAAGACCGTCATGGCGGTAGAAACGTCAAACTGGGCACTGGTCCACCAGAATGCATCTCTGGCATCCTTAAAACTGCGTTCCTGGAGAACGTTATCCAGTGTGCTGAACATTTCCAGTTCGGAGAGGTCCCTGCGACTCACGTCTTTCCATTTATATTCCCTCGACATAAGACGCTCAACAAGAGATGGATCCATTTTTTCCACCTGATCCATTAAGAAGGACTGATATTCTCCCATCTGATAGTTCTTGGCTTTCAGTTTTTTAAGTTCAACTTCATCAGCCAAAAGAACCATCTGGATAATGATGGACTGAGACGCCTGGATGGTATTGTCTTCGAATTTATCTGCTTCTACCAGCTGGTTGATGTATGCTTCGATAAATTCACCGTTCACGATAGGGTCCGCCACTTCCCAGTAGAGCGATTCACCCTGTGAGAAAATCACCGCCGTCCACAGTGAAAGAAAAATCCTGGTTATTTTTCTAGTTATCATAATAGTCGAATTCATTATCGGAAACTGTTTGCTTTTTATATTTATCCATTACCTTGATTTTAATTGTGGTTGTGGACCCGAACCGTGGTTCATCCATCTCAAAACTGTACTTTGCGACTCTCCTGTTTCCCACTCTCTTTTCTTTCTGTTCTTCTTCCAGCCGTCCAAATACACCGGACAACGGGAAAACCTTATCTTGCCCATTCTTATTGCCATATGTCGTAACGGTCAGCAGCATATTATTGGTGCGCTTACCCAAGCGTTTAAAGGTAAGTTTTGGTGGTGGGACTTTTTTAACGGTCACATTGTGTACAAGATTACGAACCGCAACATCATCAACGAATGTTTCCAGCTTAAGCTTTCCTGCTTTTTTAGGAGTAAACTTTGCCGTATATGAATTGTATACCTTTAGTCCCATTGCAGTGCCGGAAACCTTGACTGATATTTTGTCTCGATCCACATCTTTCACTCTGCTGTCAAAAACAAACTCTTCACCAACGTAGATTTCATTTTCTTCCGCCGGTGAACTGTATGCCGGGTCCACAACAACAATTTGTGCCGACGTGATGCTGGATTTTTTATCCCGTTTCCTATAACCGACCACTTCCACCGTGCCATTACCAGTGCCCCTGCCCTTTATGTAAGCCCGAGGCAAACCAGAAACCAGCTCTTTAACCAAGTCCTTTCCGCCGGAGAGTTCAACGCTGAAATCTGCATCGGTATTAACTCCACCTACACTGAAAGGGATTTCCCAGTTCAGGCCACGAAGAACAGTATATTTTTTCTTATCAAACAGAACAAAAAATTCAGACTGTT
>CAYNPR010000150.1:0-4255 GCA_964399115.1 uncultured bacterium
TTTTGGGATGATGAAGATCAATATGTAGTCCATCCCATTATGATTGAAGTGGATGGCGAAGATCAAGATTATCAGCTCACGGATTTTGAGATCACAATCAATGGTAATGATCAAGCAGACATCGAAGCGGGAGAATCCGCTATGGTGACGATCCAATTCGACGACACTGGCGCAGAAACCTATGCGGGAATGATGGCTATTTTTTACGATGCGGATTTCGATGATATGCTGGAACCCGACGAAGACCTAAATTTGTTTGAAGAAGACGGTGAAGGTCCCGCAGTGTTGTTGGTGGACAATATGGAGCCTGATCAGAATCCGGATATCGGCATTATTGAATTCACGTTGAATGCTGAAGAAGACGACGGTCCGGGTTTTTTGACTTTGTTCCAGCACACGTCCTGGCACTTTACCAGTTACGATCCGGACTTTGATGATTATAGTGAAAGTACCGCTACCCTGAACGTGAACGGTTTTGAATCCGACTACTCCATATCCGGGCAAACGCATCCGCCCACGCCAAACATGATGGTTTTTGCATTTTCCGACTCAATGGAAATGGAAATACCCCATCTTACCGTGACCCAGGAAGACGGAAGCTACCATGTGGATGTGGCACAGGCAGGTTCTTACATGATCGGCATGGACGACGGCCTGGACATCTACGAAAATCTTTATGTAAGTCAAGACTTTCAGTTTGTGGATGTGTATGATCACGTATACGATATTGATTTTGAGATAGTGGAATACAACACGGTCGTTTGGGGCCACGTGACCACTCCCGAAGGCTATGGGATCTACGATGCTGAAGTTTATTTCAACTACCATGACGATTATGAAAACGTTCACATCGAGAGCGATACCTGGACGGACGAAAACGGATACTACGAGCTCTGGCTGCAGGGCGGTTACGAGTATGAGGTTCATGCGTGGGCATATGGATACAATGATCACAACGACTACGTTTACGTGGAAGGAGACTTTGAGTACAACATCACGTTGGAGCCTTGGAACAATGATGAATTCGGTCAAATCGAAGGAACCGTATTCAACCCGGACGGCAACCCGATTCAAGATGCCTGGGTGAATGCCTGGAATGACAATCACTGGCAAGAAGCGTGGACGGACGAAAACGGCCATTACTGGATGGAAGTGCCTGCCGGCGAATATGAAATGGAAGCTGGCGCTGGTGATTATCATAGCGACCATACTTGGGGCGTGGAAGTTTATCCGTGGGAAACGACCTATGTCGATTTTTGGTTAGACTGGGAAATGGATATGACCCACGTTTATGGTCAGGTGACCAATGTGGACGGCGAACCGGTGGAAATGGCTCAGATTGTGGTCCATGGTCCCGTAAACCATGAGGATGTCTTTAGTGTGAGCTACACCAATGAAGATGGATACTATGATATGGAACTTAATGAAGGCGAGTACGTTTTTTCCATCCGGCGAGAAGGCTACTGGGTGTTTTGGTCAGATATAATGGGCGTGTATGGGGATGAACTGGAACTCCATTGGTTCGAAGTAATGGAACACGTAGAAGAGTTTGACGGAGCCTGGGAAGGAAATATTGAGCTGGCGGGCGAATACTCTCCGGAACATATTTTCCTGTCCATTTTTAATGATGAATATGATGTGGTCCGGTTTTTGGACGGTCCGGGTTTTCATACCGTACCTCTCGTCAACGGAGTCTACAGCATAAGTGTAGGTGCGGATGGATATAATCACTTTTATATGCCTGAGGCGATACACGTTGAAAACAACATAGTCTCATTTGACGTAACCTTGTTTGAAGAAGAATTAGGTTTCATCGTAGGTACCGTATGGAACCAGGATGGGAATCCGATTCAAGACGCCTGGGTCAATGCTTGGAATGATAATCACTGGCATGAAACGTGGACGGACGAAAACGGCCATTACTGGATGGAAGTATCTGCAGGATATTATGAAATGGAAGCTGGCGCGGAAGGGTATAATACGGCATGGGCAGATTTGGAAGTTTATCCGAATGATACGACCTATATCGATTTTTTGCTGGACTGGGCGGAAGAAGAAGAATTCACCTTTCTGGGTGAGTTCGGAGGTCATGAATATTATCTATCCGATTACCACGATAGCTGGACAAACGCCAACGAATTGATCCAAGGCTGGGGCGTACCGCAAGTTCATATGGCGACCATTGGATCCCAGGAAGAAAATGACTTCATTAATCAAGCTTCCGACTTCATTGATGTGTGGATTGGTTTTACCGATATGCATGAAGAAGGAGTCTGGGGATGGGTCACCGGCGAAGAAGTGACCTACACCAACTGGGCTGAAGGTGAACCCAACAATTCGGGCGAAGAAGATTTCGCACATATGTGGGGGTATGATGGGACGTGGAACGACCATGTCACCGAACATCAACTTCGCTTTGTAGTTGAAGTGGAAGGATATGGAGAATCAGCAAATATCCTAGACGTGTCCGACGTTCCGGATGACCAGGGCGGTCGGGTCTACGTCACGTTTGCACGATCCATACACGACACGGATACCCTCCGTACGCCGGAGATGTATACGGTCGAAAGGCTGGATGGCGATACCTGGGTAGGCTTGAATTCCGTTTCCGCTTACGGCAACGACGTATACGTGGTTGAAGCCACGACCCTGGCCGATTCCACAAGCGAGAATGATGCGCTCATGACCTACCGCATTATTGCGGCCATGGATGAGGGCAACTTTGCCAGCGATCCAGGGTCCGGGTACTCGGTGGACAATATTGCTCCGGGTGCTCCCACTGGCGTCGCTGCAACTGTCTCGGGAGGAGTTGTTTACCTTGAATGGGCTCACTCCGATGCCAATGACCTGGACTATTATGCTGTTTATCGCAGTACGGATCCGGGGTTTGTTCCAGGTGAAGAGACCATAATTGGTTCAAGCGAAGGTCCGGAGTTTGCCGATGACGTGGAAGAATTTGGTGACTATTACTATGCGGTTACGGCGCTTGACGTTCATGAGAATGAAAGTGATCCATCCGAGTTGGTTAACGTTACTTTACTGAGTCTTGTAGACGTCTATGGTTTGCCGGAGGTCTTTTCGCTTCATCAGAACTATCCGAACCCGTTCAATCCGGAAACCAGGATACGCTATGAAGTGCCTGAAGCAACGAACGTATCCATTTCAATTTATGATTTGATGGGACGACGAATACGTATGTTGGTGAATGGGAAGACGTCGGCTGGATACCATTCAGCGCTTTGGAATGCCACAAATGATTTTGGGTCGCCTGTTTCGGCGGGTGTGTATATTTACGTGATCCAGGCTGGAGATTACAGGCAGGTCCGAAAGATGATACTGCTTAAATAGGTTTTCAGGGCATTCACAAATTAAAGGGGCTTCATTTGAAGCCCCTTTTTTATTCTTGAATAAGTTCGGGAGCCAGCATTTCCGGGAACTCCAAAGAGATATCGTCGCTTCCAATGCCGTCAAAAGGGTCTTCCAGGTCGTCCTGTATATTGTCTAAGGAGGTCAAGACCAAACCATACATGATTGCCATGGAAAAACCAAACAACGGGGAATTGTTGGCGGATACAAAGGCAAAAAATGGTGCGAATATGATGGGAAACGCATTTAGAAAAACTTTCGAATATGCCCGGAGAGAATTGGGGGTTCTATAATTTTTTATGTTGATTATATTTTCAAATTCTACAATCATTTTTCTTAGATATTGATTTACCCGAGACGTCTCGTTTGCCGATAAGCCAGCTTCCCGCAATCCCTCATGACACAGTGAAATGTCTCTAAAAAGTAAAATGATCTCGTTATAAAGTTCTTTCCCGGGTGCTTGAGATTTTAGGTAAGTGGCCATTTTTTCAAAGAAATTGGAATAGAGATTGTCCAGTTTTTCCAAATGGGGTGACGTGTCATTGTTCACCCAGTGAAGATGAGCCATCCGGATGCCCAAGGCACTGCCCTTAATTTCAGAAAAATGAGAGAGTGCTTTTTCGCGGCGGACGTAGGCAGCGTTTATTGAGAAGACTATGGGAAATACAATCGCAATCCCGATAAGGTCCGTTGGAATATCGAAAGTGAATTCCAATACAATGCAGGCATAGGTAAAGAAACAGGAAACAATAACTACAACAATGGATTTCCTGTTAATGACGTCAAGAAAATGTTTCATGGGCTACCTTTCAATTACAATCAGAAATAAAGAGGTGAAATTAAATATTTGTTTGAGTAGATCGATTATTTTTTTCCTAATTTTATATAC
>CAYNPR010000151.1:0-4244 GCA_964399115.1 uncultured bacterium
GATGAAATATCAGCTCGTCGCGATGCCGATATGGCTGTTTTAGAAGATCAACTGACCGCCTTGGACCAGGAACGCCTGGATCAGGCTGCGGAATTTGAGAAGAAAGAAATGATGCGCCGCGATTCCATCAAGAATGCAACATTGGTAACCGAAATTCAAGCATTGAAAGACATGCTCGACATGAAACCAGAAGAGGTGGTAAATAAACATTCTAAATTAGATTCATCCAGATTTGCCATGTTGGACAACGAGCTCCAATCCTTGAGAAAAATGTTGCTTCAGGCCATGTTGCAGGACTCCATCGAAGCTCAGCAGGAAGCACAAGCTACAATAGCAGCCGAGATAACTTCTCGGGAAAAGGAAAAAGCAAAACGCGATTCATTGCTTTCTGAAAAAATTGCAGCTCTGGAAGCCGTGCAATCCGATCTTGACTCTCTGCAAATCCAGGCATCAGGTGGGATGGACACCTCTCAGACTATGTTGATTGCCCTTGGGTTGCTTTCGCTGGTCTTGCTTGTCGCCCTTATTTTTATACTGGGTCGTTCCAGACAGAGCGCACCACCGCTTCCACCGTGGATGTATCCACCACCAAGACCAAGAAGAAGACCCGCAAAAAAGAAAAAAGCTAAAGAGCAAAAAGCAAAGAAAAAAGAAGAGCCGGAGCCTGAACCGGAACCGGAACCGGAACCGGAAAAAGAACCGGAACCAGATGCTCCAGTTGTTGCAAGAGGAGATGATCTGAATGTTTTAAAAAGCGAAATTGACGATATTCGAAAATCAGTCGTTTCAATGAGTGTTGGCCAACCCGAGCGAACGTCCACCATTGTTAAGGAATGGCTTGAACAACCCGCACCTTCACCATCCGAACCCGAAAAAGAAGATTCATCTGGGGAAGGTGAAGAAGAAAGCGAAGAAGGATAAACGAGGGGGAATGAAAACATGATTTCTGATTACTATATGCTCTCGGGGCTTCAGAAAGTGGCCATTTTCTTTTCAATTGTAGGAGAAAGCCTAGCCTTGTCTCTGGTTAAAGGTCTCGCTAAAACAGAAGTAAGAAAGATTCGTTCTACCATTAGAGAAATGGGAGAAGTTTCCTTTTCCGTGAAAAAACGTGTGATGGAAGAATTTTACTTTGGTTTTTTGAGTGAAAAGATGCAAGACGAAGATAAGGAAGAGGGCCCGATACAACCGTTTGAATTCCTGGCGGATCTGAACGACGAACAGCTCATCGCTCTTCTCGATAAGGAAGACTCGCCTGTGATTGCGATCGCGTTGGCACAATTGGAACCGGAAAAGAGAATACTTATTCTTGAAAAGGTTGATCCCGTGCTAAAAGGAGAAATATTAATCGAACTTGGATCCTTGGACGACATTCCTCTAGAAGGCATCATCGAAGTTGCCGCAAAGCTACGCGATAAATCGACTTTTCTGCCTCGTACCACAGAATTTTCTCGTGGAGGAGGAAAAGATATTGCCGCAATTATAGGTGAAATGTCATCTCAAGATGAAGAAAGGTATTTACAAGCTCTTCAAAACGAAAATCCTGAACTATACAATGAGGTCAAGAAATATCATCTTACTTTTGATGATATTATTGAAAAATTCCCGGACAGCATATTACGAGATATCATGAATACCGTAGATTTGACCGACGTTGCAATGGCTCTGAAAGGCTTTGGTCAAGACGTTGTAGATCGCATTGTCGACAATTTACCCCAAAAGAAACAAGCCATGTATGAGCCCGTCGAAGGCGCCGTAGCGAAAAGAGATGTAGATACGGCTCGTAAAAAAGTTGTAGGCGTTGCCCGAGAAATGGAAAAAGATGGACAGTTTAGCGTTGCGGATCTTACAGGTGGCGGAGAAATGGTAGAATAATTTCAATATTTAAAAATATTTAAGATATTTTAGCCCTCATCAAAAAAATGAGGGCTTTTTTTTATAGATTCGGCAAAGACGGATAAGTGGTCGGGGTATGATGATTATTTTTTTAACCTGCACTCACAAGCAAAGCACCGCATAGGGCAAAAAAAACCGCCAACCACTTCTTTGGGGTCATGGCTTCCTTAAGAAAAATAGCAGCCATAATAATGATAAAAATGGTAGAAAGCTGATTATAGATGGCAGCGCGCCCCGCAAGGGTATATTTATAGCCCGCCAACCAAAATATTACGGACAGAAACGTACCTAAAAATGCTCCTATGACCAGTGGTGGATGCTTAAGTCCTTGTTTGAAAGTTTCGAGTAAGACGGATGATCCTTTTGAAAAAATCAGAAAACCAATGGTGAGAATGGCCCCAGTGCTGAATCGAACCAGGGCAATGGGCACGATTGCGTGATTTGCCATAATGGGTTTCAGCAACAACACTGAAAAAGCGGTGAGCGCTTGAGCGAGAAACCCGTATAATGCACCCCAGGCGATATCTCCCCGTTTTTTTTGTTCAGGTATCTCCAAGGAACCAATGACAATTCCTGTAATGACTAAAGCACTTCCTAAATAGGTCTGTAGGGAAATGATCTCTCCAAACATAAGAAAAGAAAGTAAAAAGACGGTTGGTGAATAAGTGGTGCCCACAATTGCATTTAATCCGGCGCCCAGCATCCTAAGGGACGTTAAAAAAAACCAATCACCAATTGCCACACCCAATATTCCGCTGATGATCAGTATCCAATATTCATGATGGTTGAATACTGGAAAATCATGTCCCTGTATCACCAGAAAACCAATAAAGCCCGCAACGCCAATGACGTTTTTTAAGAGATTTATCTGGAGGCTGCTTAGCACTTGACCGGATATCTGAAAACAAATAACCCCGGACGACCAGCACAGAGCCGTCAAAATTGCATAAATTTCACCAAGATTTAAGTGTAACTCCATGGAAACGATCGCAAAAGTAATATTTAAACCCTATATTCCATTTGATGTATTTACATATCTGCAGGCTGCAGATTGGTTATGGATTGATAAAGGAATTCATTTTTATTTTCAATGCCCATTACAAAAAACATTGGTCTAATTCATTTAAAAAGTTGATCCATATTTTTCAAAAGCATTTAACCCTATTTTCTTAAACATTTTGCAATAAGGAGCACCCTTTGTCACAGCATTCTTTTCAGACTGAAGTCAGTCAGTTACTGCACTTGATCATCCACTCCCTTTATTCTCACAAGGAGATTTTTCTCCGGGAACTTATATCAAACTCGTCGGACGCCTTGGACAAACTGAGATATCTGACGCTCACAAAAGACGAATTCAAAGCTCTGTCTTTTGAACCCAAGATAAACCTGGAATTTAGGGAAGGCGACCATCCAACCCTGACCATCTCCGACAGCGGTATAGGGATGAGTAAAAAGGAGCTCCAAGATAACCTGGGAACCATCGCCCGCTCTGGTACCAAAAATTTCGTATCAAAATTATCCGGAGACGCCAAAAAGGACTCCCAACTCATTGGCCAGTTCGGTGTCGGTTTTTACTCCAGTTTCATGGTTGCAGACCAGGTGGACGTAGCCAGCAAGAAAGCAGGCAACAAAGAAGCCTGGAAATGGACCAGTGACGGCAAGTCTGGTTTCGAAATCAAGAAGGACGTACGCAAGGAACCAGGAACAACGATTACCCTGCACTTGAATGAAGAAGGGAAAGAATTCGCCAACCGTTGGCAAATTGAAAATCTTGTAAAGAAATATTCAGATCATATCGATTCCCCCATCTTTCTCACCTTCCCCGAAATTGATTATGATAAAGACGGTAAAGAAAAAAGCAGAAAATTAAACACGGATCAAATCAATGACGCCAAAGCTTTTTGGACACGATCCAAGAATGATCTGAAGCCCAAGGATTACGGAGAGTTCTACAAATCATTATCCCACGATGTCGACGAACCTTTCGACTGGGTTCATTTCAAGGCGGAAGGGAACCTGGAATTCATTATTTTACTCTACATCCCCCAAAAAGCGCCGGCGGATATTTTCCGGGCGGATTTTCAATCCGGGGTCAAGCTTTACGTGAACCGAGTATTCATCACCGATGATGATAAGGAACTGCTGCCGACCTGGCTCCGGTTCGTTAAGGGCGTCATCGATTCTTCAGATCTGCCGCTCAACATAAGCCGTGAAATTTTGCAGCAGAACAGAATAATGGCAAAGATCCGGTCCAATTCCGTAAAGAAAATCCTGGGCAAACTGAAGACCATAGCCGAGGATAAAGAAAAATATATCCAGTTTTACGAGCAATTCGGCCGGTTGTTGAA
>CAYNPR010000152.1:0-4216 GCA_964399115.1 uncultured bacterium
TTACCCTTTCCAAAAGCTAATGATGGAGTAAATCTTTTGGGTTCACTATTTATTGCTTTAAGGATATCATTCTCATGATCCTTGACATTTATAATTGAAGAATGGTTTGATCTGTTATTCTGCCTAGTACCAATGTTTATGCTTGGGACACCAAACACACAAACTTCACGTACCCCTGCGCTTGAGTTTCCAATCATTAGGTTGGCATTTTTCATTAATGTTATATAGTATTCAAATCTTAATGACTCAAAGACTTTAAAATTTTTGTTTTCCCTTATTTTGTTATACTCATCAATTATAATTTCTGATCCATTATCATTATTTGGATAAATGACAATAAATCTCTTTTCAGATCTTACAAGAGCATTGATCGCAGCTTCAATATTTGAATGAAGATGTTCTAAATCAGTAGTAACTGGGTGATAAATAAATATGCTATAATCATCAAATGGTATATCATAACGTTTTTTGACTTCAGATATATTTGGTAAACTATTTGAAAGCATTATATCAACTTCTGGGGATCCTATTTTGAAAATTGAATTTTCTGATTCACCCATTTGAACCAGCCGTTTTTTCGAATTATCATTCGCAACGAAATGAACATGGGATAACTTTGATATAGAATGCCGAATTAATTCATCAACCGTACCAGATAGCTCACCACCTTCAATATGACAAACCAAAACATTATTCAATGCTCCCACTATTGCCCCTGCAAGTGCTTCTACCCGGTCACCATGTACAATGATCAAATCAGTTTCAAACTCTCTAATATAGTGTCCAAGGCCATCTACCGTTTTACTGAGCACCATATCCATTTTATCACTATCCCCAATGGCTATCTGATTGATGTAAAGATAAATATTTTTGAAGCCACATTTTCTTATTTCATCATGTGTTGCTCCATAATGTTTTAGCAGGTGCATGCCGGTAATAAAAATATTACATTTGAAATTTTTTGATTTTTCAACAGATAGCATCAGTGGTTTTAATTTACCAAAATCAGCACGTGTACCTGTGATAAATAGAATATTTCTTATATTATTTTTCAAAATCTTCCCAGGTTAGCTGTTCATTTAAATTTATTTTTTTTGATGCTCTCTTCCCTAATAATTTTTCATAGTCTTTTGCTTTTATTTCCCCTGTACCAGGTCTTTTTACCCATATATTATCCTTGGTAAGTAATTCTCCTTTTTGAATTTCTTTAATTGATACAACACATGCATAGGCAAAATCAATAGTTGGTTTTTCATCTGGTAGAATTTCTTTCTTCCCGCCCAAGGCCTCATGAATGGCACGAGAACCAACGATCAAATCATGCAATTGAGATGGATCGATGGAAATGGGTATATCAGGACCAGGCCATGATTTATCTGATGTAAAATGTTTTTCTAATATTCGTGCACCGAGAGCTATGCTGCCAAAACAAGTGTAATTGCCCAGAGAATGATCACTAAGACCAATTACGGCATCAGGAAAAGCCTGCCTCAAATTTGAGAGCGCCCCTAGGCGCACACGATTATAAGGTGTTGGGTATAAAGATGTACAATGAAGCAGGGCAAAAGGCACATGGCATTCTCTTAATATGTCAACAGCCAAACTAATCGAAGCAATATCATTCATTCCGGTGCTCAAAATGACTGGTTTTTGATAAGAAGCAATGTGTCGTATCAGAGGGTAATTGTTACATTCTCCTGATCCAATCTTATAGGCTGGGACATTCATTTCTTCAAGTCGTATCGCAGCTGCGCGAGAAAAGGGGGTTGAGAGGTAAATCATGCCCTTTTTTTGGACATATTCCATCAGAGTATGTTCTTCTTCTTTGCTAAGCGCACAGCGAGACATGATGTCCCAAATACTTTCGTTTGCATTACCCGGAACAATGTCATTTGGAACCATCTCATCATCAATAACGTGACATTGAAATTTAACACATTCACACCCCGCACTCGCCGCATCATCTACCATTCTAATCGCTTTCTTCAAATCTCCCTCATGATTGATCCCAATTTCAGCAATCACAAAGGGAGGACTAGCAGGGCCGATAGTGCGGGCACCAATACTAATTTGCTGTGTTTTCATTATTAATCCAAGGTGCTCAAAATACTTGAATGATCTTGTCTTGGCAATTCCAATTTATTTGGATCGGCTTTGCGTTGTTCTTGATCATGATCCAGATTTGCCCGAAACCCGCATTGAATACCAAAAGAACGCAAGATTTCAAGAGTATCATTGTTGTAAGAGTCACACGGGTGAGACATGGAGATAGGTGGTTTACCGCAAACTTGCGTAAGATGTGAATAATTTCTCTGATATTCTTGATATTGATCTTCATAGGATAACCTATCCAATGCAGTCGGATGTGAATACGAATGTAATCCGATCATATGCCCCTTACGATTAAGATATCTTAAATCATCATCGGACATCCAAAGATTTTTCGAGAGTTCGATTTTATTTAAACCTTTTGTTTGAATTAATGACTCCATCATTTTTTCATAGTCAGCTCTTTCAAGCATTTCATTCCGAATGAGACGAAATTTAGCATCGTTTTCGGAATAGAATGGGAAACGTTGTCTATATTTTTTAATAGAGTTTGGATTTAATATATCATCAGCCTTTACAGAAAATTTTGATTTGAAGAAAATATCAAAAAAGAGAGCATAGAAATCATCAATATTGTCGAAATACCTGGCACGGAATTGTCTATATGTTTCTGTATTATCTAATTTGCCCTGAAAGACATTGGAGTAAACAAACCAATATGCTTTAAGATTATAATGCTCCAAAATCGGTAACGCGATATCTATTTGACAGCGCAATCCATCATCAAATGTGAGACAAACGTCCTCCTTGTTTAAGGTCTTTTTTTCTAGTCTTTGCAACCACTCCTCAGGCGATAAAATGCAATGAACACCAATATAATTGAGAATGCTATCAAATTCTTTTTGAGAAATGGAACCTTGGCCTTTATAATGTTTCTCATCATGAAAGTGATGGAATGTAATGCCATGCGGATATAATGATGAATCAGACATTAACTTAGGAAGGATTAATCAAAATAACTTTCGAGCTTGCTGGCTCTGACCGTGTCCAAGGTAGCACAATGTAACCCTCCACATTGGGTGTACATATGCCTCATCCTAACTGGCACAATTGTCAACTTGTGCCTTTCTAATGTCTGGATGAGCTTAGTCTGTCTCTCATCAACAAGTACTGTTTCTGGGTCGATCGAAAGAACATTCATTCCTACCCAAGGCGAGGCCATATCTACCAAATCAGTCTTGAAACCCAGTGCTTCAATTTTTCTTGCAATAGGATCCCTAATTTCTTTTTGAAAAGTAAGCTCCTGTTCAGTTGTTGGAGCTACATCACCGAACCAAATTTTGTCCCATTTATCAAATAAACTTGGGCAATTTTCTTCTTTGACCCTCGCGTTGTTTAATAGGACCAGTCCTGGCCTTAAACACATGACTGTAGAGTCTATATGGCTGGAGCGGTACAAATTGTCAGTCACATGAATTTTATATTCTGCACCCAATATACTTTGCAACCATGTTGCACCTTTATAATTACCTGAACAGGAAACCAGATACAATAGATCCTTCCCCATCCTTACTGTATTCGCAGCTTCAAAAAGTATCTCATCCTCCGTCAATTTATGTAATTCCTCTAATCTGCCTCCGGTTAATTCCTGATGTTTTATATCTTCTTCGGTAAGAATTCTATCATTCTCATTTCGAAAATAGGGTTTTATTACCTCTTCGGCTAATTTTGGTTTCGGTCCTGATATCCATCGCAATCCTTCATCAAAATACTTGTACCAAATTGGATAGAGGGCTGTGGTTTCAAAATATCTGCTGATATGGTGCGAGGGGCTGTCAATAACGGTATTCCCAACAATTAGGTGCAAGTCTCTCACATTATAAATATTTTTGCCATTTGAACTCCAATACGGTGTTGAATAGATTTTAGAAATATCGTGTACTTCAGGTCGATGGACTTTTACCCCGGATTTTCTCAGTATATTTGATAAGCTCTCCAAGTCTTCCATGATGTCATCGATATACCATTGCGGAGAGGCCTTTTGAACTAAGTTACAAGCCTGTTCTTGCACGGATGATGGAATTGGCTCAGGCGAATTCCACTCAAGCGTTCCTGTCGTTCTTGCAACTGATCCCACCACTATTTCTTGCAATTTATCCCATTCATT
>CAYNPR010000153.1:0-4196 GCA_964399115.1 uncultured bacterium
AATTACATTATTTAAATCGGTTGGAGTTGCGATTCAGGATTTGGCAATGGCGAACCTGATTATGAAGAAATTGAATCGTGATTGAACTTGATAAATTAAAAAATTGGTACCCACCAAAAGATTGGCTGGAGATCCAAACGATTGATGCCCATACCAGTGGTGAGCCATTGCGGATTATTGTTTCTGGATTCCCGAAATTATATGGAAAAACCCTTTTAGAAAAACGCGCTTGCGCTAATAATGAATTTGACCAGATTAGAAAAGCGCTAATGTGGGAACCTCGTGGACACGCAGATATGTATGGTGCACTCATTGTGGAACCGGACACGCCCGATGCAGATTTTGGCGTCATTTTTATTCATAATGAGGGCTATTCTACCGGTTGTGGTCATGCTGTTATCGCTTTGACAAAAGTATTTGTTGAAATGGGACTTATTCCAAAAACAGAGCCAGTTACCGAAATGAAAATGGATGTTCCTTCCGGATTAATCCGGTCCTTTTCAGATGTAAAAGATGGGAAAATCACCAGTGTAGGATTTTATAATGTTCCATCATTCGTGCAAAAACTGGATGCAGTTGTGGATGTCCCGGGATTGGGAAATATTCAATACGATTTGGCATTCGGCGGTGCATTTTATGCGTTTGTTGAAGCAGCCCAACTCGGTCTGGATTGTGTAGAAGAATACCATGATGAACTCATCGAAATGGGGATGATGATTAAACGGGCAATAATGATGTCTTTGAAAATGTGCCACCCAACTGAACCGGAAATGAATTTTCTATATGGAACCATTTTTACAGGACCAGCCAAGAATCCTCAAAATCACAGTCGGAACGTTTGCATTTTTGCTGGGGGGGAAGTGGATCGGTCCCCAACAGGTACTGGCGTCAGTGCCCGAGCTGCAATCCATCATGAACGTGGTGAAATTGGTGTTGGTGAATCTATCACCATCGAAAGTATCATAGGTTCCACATTTTCAGTGAAGATCAAGGAGACCACTGCTTTTGGAAATTACAATGCTGTCATCCCTGAGGTAAGGGGAACTGCATTTATTACGGGTAAAAACACTTTTTGGATAAACCCGAACGATCCCTTAAAAGATGGATTTATTTTGAGATGAAGCAAATTTTAATCTCTTCTATTTTTTTCTCGTTTTTATTCGGATTTGAGCCAATCCCTTTCTCCATCCCAACTATAGAATTGAATCATCGCAGCGATTTACAAACCATTGTTGACCAGGAAGATGGTGTTTATCTCGGACATCCAACAACAATTCTTTTAGAAGACGGCAGAACAATACTGGCAGTTTATCCAAAAGGCCACGGAAAAGGGGAAATCGTTTACAAACGAAGTAAGGATGGCGGAAAAACGTGGTCCGACCGACTCCCAGTTCCATCTAATTGGTCAACCAGCAAAGAAGTGCCCACAATCCATCGTGTGGTTGATGCATCAGGCGTAAAAAGACTTATCATGTGGTCGGGACTTTATCCGGGAAAGCTAGCGGTATCAGAAGACGATGGAGAGACCTGGTCTGACTTGCATCCTGTTGGAGATTGGGGAGGCATTGTCGTTATGGGGTGCGTTGAAGCCCTAAAAACACCGGGACATTATCTTGCCATGTTTCATGATGATGGTCGGTTTTTTACAAAAGATGGAAAGTGGACAGGCATTTTCACCTTGTATCAAACTAACTCAACTGATGGAGGGCTCACCTGGTCTCATCCCCTGCCAATTTACCAAAATAATCAAATTCATTTGTGCGAGCCGGGCATCATTCGTTCACCGGATGGAAATCAACTTGCAGTATTTTTACGGGAAAACAGCCGTACAAAAAATTCTCACGTGATCTTTTCCAACGATGAGGGAGTATCATGGAGCAAACCCGTGGAATTACCGCGAGAACTCACCGGCGACCGCCACACTGGGAAATATCTCCAGGACGGCAGGCTCTTTTTATCTTTTCGGGATACAGAATCAAACAGTCCAACCCAAGGCGATTGGTTGGCATGGGTTGGTACTTATGAGGATATTCTAATGGGGAAGCCGGGCGAATTTCGGATTCGAATAAAGGATAATAAACACGAGTGGGACTGTGCCTATCCTGGTGTGGAGATTTTGCCCAGCGGAGAAATAGTTACCACCACTTATGGACATTGGGAAGAGGGGAAAAGTCCTTACATTTTGTTAGTTAGAATTAATATAAATAATTTAAAACCAAACCGATGAGGAATAGGTCATGTCAAAAAAAATAAATAGACGCGATTTTATAAAAGCAACTACCGCTGTGGGTGCTGCAGCGGCGGTAATGCCAAAAACACTTTTTTCATCCCCAGCTAGTAAAAGAGTAAAGCTAGGCATTATTGGTACAGGTATGCGGGGACAATGGGTGCTGTGGCTGGCGGCAAAATACCCGGGAGTGGATATTACTGCTATTTGTGACATCGATGACGGCATGATCCAAAGCGCAATAAAGATCCTTAAAGAAGCTGGTAAACCCGAACCCCATGTTTACAAAGCAGGAGATGAAGATTTCCGAAATTTGGTAAAAAATGAGGATTTGGATGGTGTGTATATAGCAACTCCCTGGGAATGGCATCATCCCATGGCTATAGCAGCCATGAAACACGGAATTCATGTAGGGACAGAGGTCCCAGCAGCCCTTACTGTGAAAGATTGCTGGGACCTAGTAAATACATCCGAAAGGACAGGAAAACATTGCATGATTATGGAAAACGTCTGTTACCGAAGAGATGTAATGGCTGTGCTCAATATGGTGCGCCAGGGATTGTTTGGTGAGTTACTTCATTGTCAGGGTGGTTATCAGCATGACCTGCGTCATGTGAAATTTAATGATGGAAAACAACCATATGGAGGAGGTGTGGAATTTGGTGAACATGGATATTCCGAAGCGAAATGGCGAACACAACATTCTGTGGATAGAAATGGTGATCTTTATCCAACACACGGATTAGGACCTGTAAGCACAATGCTTGATATTAATCGTGGAAACCGGATGGTTCATCTCACTTCCACGGCAACACAAAGCCGGGGACTCCACAAGTATATTATTAAAAAGGGCGGGAAAAACCATCCCAATGCAAACGTGAAATTTAAACTGGGTGACATCGTCACTACAGTCATCAAATGTGCCAATGGCCAGACCATTATGTTGAGCCATGACACGAATTCTCCACGGCCGTATAGTTTGAATTTTCGCGTGCAGGGAACACAGGGAATTTGGCAAAAGGATGCACGATCCATTTATATTGAAGGCATGAGCCCTGAACCTCATCGGTGGGAATCGGAAGATGATTATTTGGAAAAATACGATCACCCATTGTGGACAAAATTTGAGGGCCAAGCCGCCGGATCAGGTCATGGCGGGATGGATTTTTTCATACTCCGGGCGTTTATAGAATCCTTAAAACGCAAGGTATTGCCACCCATTGATGTATACGATGCTGTAAGCATGAGCGTTATTTGTCCTTTGTCAGAAAAATCAATTCGACTAAACAGTACTTCTGTAAAAATCCCTGATTTTACCCGTGGAAAATGGAAAACAAATATACCAATTTTTGGAGTTAATGATCAGTCATGACTCTTTCATCCATAGACTGGATTATCATCGGTATTTATTTCGCAGTTTCTTTAGTTGTTGGGATCTGGGCGTCTAAACAGGCGGGGGAGGACACCAAATCCTTTTTCCTAGCCGGGCGTAATATGCCCTGGTGGTTGTTGGGTGTCAGTATGGTTGCTACCACTTTTTCCACCGACACGCCGAACCTGGTAACAGATCTTGTTCGCCAGAACGGAGTTTCAGGAAATTGGGTCTGGTGGGCGTTTTTGCTTACAGGAATGCTGACAGTTTTTGTTTATGCAAATCTCTGGCGTCGTTCCGGAGTACTTACTGATATCGAATTTTATGAACTGCGCTACAGCGGTAAAGCTGCGGCATTTTTGCGGGGATTCCGTGCATTATATTTGGGATTGGTATTTAATGTGTTGGTTATGGGTGCTGTGAGTTTGGCTGCTGTCAAATTCGGAGAAATTGTATTGGGATTACCCGGCTGGGTGACCTTGGCAATCGCCTGTTCCATTACACTGGCATATTCGACATTGGGCGGACTCAAAGCTGTTATCATTACAGATTTTGTCCAATTCACGCTGGCAATGATCGGTTCCATGTGGGGAATGT
>CAYNPR010000154.1:0-2522 GCA_964399115.1 uncultured bacterium
GGGGTTTTATAGACAAATCGGGGAGAGTAACTTTAGTAAAATTAAATTCACCATTGTTTATTGAAACCATGTGAGGTGGAAAATAAAATGCCGGTTTAAGCATTGTTGTATAAAAACCGCCAAGGATTGTTGAATCCGTCATGTCCGTTATTTCAATTACACCATCTATTCCCAAATAAAGACTATTGAGCAATTCAAAGAATAGGCTTTCAAATAATGAATCCAGGGCCAAAGAATCACCGTCTGTGGTGTCCGTAAGCGTTTCTATTAAATCTAAGACAAAAACCGAATCCAGATCAGGTATAAGAACCACAATAGATTCCAAACTTAACGGATCTTCCAGATCTCCCTGGCCGGGAATGTCCCATGTCCGGGGTTGAACAGGGAATGTCGTATCCTGAAGGACCGCCAAAAAAAGATCAAATTCATTGTTTCCCTGTTCCGTAAATGCTCCCATAATGAAGTAGGACGTATCTGCTCCCTCCTGATTGATGGCAAATCCGATAGAGATGGAATCCTGAATAATGGACGTAAAGGATCCGCTTACGGTACCGTTGTAATCAAACGTTATTTCACCAATGTAGCTCTCTTGAGCCCATAGGATACAAAAAATACAGGGTAATATTTTTTTCATGATATGATTTCTAAATGCCTGGTAAATAAACGGATAGTTGGCATTCCCTCCTGTTGGAGATATATTGGAAATAAAATTTAGTTGGATGCGGGTAATTGATGCCGCTTTAACACAAAAAGCATTGCGGTGCCAACGGTGAGATATCCCGACTTTTGATCTGGCCATGGTTCCGGCTGGGGAATTATATTCATGTGGCTGAAAAACCGGAATGCAAAAGGAAGATCCTTAAACCAGTATTCAAAATTCCAACCTAAACTGATACCCATGCCCCCAAGGTAGGCTTCTCCATCCCCAGTGTTAAAACTGGGACTCACTTCGGTTCCAATATGCATGTTTTCAGGAAGGAAATAAAAGATGGGGGTCCAATCCATACAAAGATTTAACGCCAATTGTGATGTGCTAAAACTTTCAAGAGTGGTCTCCCCAGAATCACCAGCTTCGAATGAGTATAACCCAGCTTTTAATCCGGGAGATAAATCAAAAGGACCCCATTCAAAGTAAGGCAAATTAACGCTGAGAGCCATATTTGCCGAACCAGTTAAACCCTCAAACCCTGACATATAGAAAACTGGCATTCCTCCATAGGCGGAAAACGTATAATACTGCATATTAGGTTTATTGGGTATTTGATATGAATTGGATCCGAAATATGGTGAAACACCACTTGCTTGAGTTGGTGCTGTCTCATCGTGTTTTGGGTCATAGTAGTTTCCAAGCCAGTCATCTTCAGGTGTTTGAAATACGCCATTTTCAAACAGGTATTTCACTTCACCGTCTGCGATGACGTTGAGTTCGTTTTCCGTTTTTAACTCATTTATGTTTTCGACGGCGACCCATTCCGGCAGGTCTAGACCCAAGGGAATGATATATACCTCACTCTCGTCGACTCTAATGACGTCGCCCAGAATGTATGTATCATCATAAAAGACAACTTTCCCTTCGATGGCGAAGAGAAAACTGATGAATAAGGGTATAAATAGGATTTTTCGCATTTCTTTATCGTTAGAATTAACGAGAAGATAAGACAAAATTGACAAATAGCAAAGATTATGAAATATTTATGATTTTGGCATATAAATGGTGGATAAACGTCTTAGATATTCAATTATATCCATATATGATTTATTTTGAATAGCTTAGTTTTTAATTTATAGAAAATCAAATTGGGATCCATCTTAAGCCATATCGTCAATTTATCAATCAGTTTTTACGTCTACCAGTTCCCCATTCTTGTATTTACCGGTAGCCCACTTTTTCCCACTGGGATACCAAAAATTCCATTTTCCGACTTTTTCCCCATTCTTATAGAGGCCTTCCGTCCATTTTTCTCCATTCTCGTGCCATTGAGTCCATTTCCCATTTTTCTTCTTATTTCTGTAGCGTCCTTCATATTTTTTCCCCCCATTTTCGTACCAATGAGTCCATTTCCCAACTTTTTTCCCCTGCCTATAGGTTCCTTCATTCCATTTTTTTCCATTTTCATACCAATGAGTCCATGTCCCATTTCTCTCTCCGTATTTGAAGGATTTTACGGATCTATAGGGCTCATATATCCATTCAGTCTTTTTCACCAAACGTCCTTTACTAAAATATTCTTCCCTTTTCTTATTGCCGCTCCCGTCCCATTCCATCCATTGCCCATATTTTTTACCGTTTCTATAATTTCCCGAACGGTCCATTTCCCCATCTTCACCATACCAGGACCAATTGTCATTCCGAAAACCATTTTTGTAATAACCTTCCAGTTTTTTCTTTCCATTACTTTTATATAGGTCAAATACTTTGCCCGTATAGGGTTCATCTTCGTTTTGTTTATAAGATTTACCGCCATATTCAACCATGTTGTTTATATTGACCTTGCTTTGAGAAAACAAGGTGTTTAGAAATA
>CAYNPR010000154.1:2622-4140 GCA_964399115.1 uncultured bacterium
TGGCTTAAGGGAGAAAGGCCACTTTTATTTATTTCAAATACTTTTACTTTCACAAATGAACTCCTTTTCAATATGTGTATGATTAAATTTACCCTAAATCTCAAAAACAAAAAACTGATCGGTAATGACTGCGGTCAAACCCGAAAAACTATATCAATTAAACGATGTCGGCCGTAGCCTGTTGTTTGACGGGATTTTATGATGGCTCATTGATTTTATCCTACTCAAAGAGTACATTTGGCCGAGATAAAATTGGAGTAAGCCATGAAAGAACAGGAAATTGGTTACGTATCAAAATTTTTTGATCAAATATCGGTGGCTGCCGTTGAAATTACAGGTGGGAAATTAAATGTTGGGGATACGATTCATATTCAGGGGCACACTACTGATTTTAAAATGGAAGTTGGTTCCATTCAGATCGAGCACGATACTGTGGACATCGCCAAGAAAGGCGATAGTATTGGCGTAAAGGTAACCGGTAAGGCCCGCCGGAAAGACAAAGTGTTTAAACTCGCTGACTAAAGAGATTTACGCTGATAAAAGTCCATGGATAAGAGATTTGTGAATTCCATGGTTGTTAATAGTTTTATCGGTACCTAGGTGTCCATCGGTCAGCCTACCCTGTAATAAAGGTCTTAGCAGGAAATTTGAAATGAAGAAATGGAATGCCTATAGTTCAGAAATTGTCGATCAAACGTTTGATGCCGTCATTATTGGTTCCGGGATTGGCGGCTTGTGCACGGCGGCCTTACTTGGGCTTAAAGGCAAGCGGGTCCTGGTCCTGGAGAAACATTTTAAGATCGGGGGCTGGACCCATACCTTCCGACGTGATAATTACGAATGGGATGTGGGGATCCATTATATTGGCGAGGTTCATAAACCGTATTCGCCCATAAGGCGCCTGTTCGATTTAATTTCAGATGGAGAATTAAAATGGTCTCCCATGAACAAAAATTATGACCGAATCATATTCCCCGACCGGTCCTATGATTTTGTAGCGCCAAGAGAACGGTTTGTAGAGGATATGGTCTCTTATTTTCCAAAAGATGAGAAGGCTATTATGGCTTATATGGACCTCCTGGATCAAGCGGTTCGAAGTGCTCGCCCGTATTTTACCAATAAAGCTATCCCAGGAATTTTGGGTGCGATCACTTATCCATTTATGACAAGGAAATTCTTTTCTTTCTCTGATCGCACTACACTTGACGTACTGTCCACCCTGACAGATGATCAGCAATTGATCGGTGTGCTTACGGGGCAGTGGGGCGATCAAGGCCTGCCGCCAGCTCAAAGCAGTTTTGCCATGCACGCCTTTGTAGCCCGTCATTACCTGGACGGCGGTAATTATCCCACAGGCTCATCAAGAAGCATTGCTGAAACAATTTCTGATCTGATCGAAAAGAATGATGGCATTCTTGTGGTCAATGCAGGAGTGAAGGAAATCAAGGTGTACAATGGTGTTGCGGTAAGTGTCATCATGGAGAATGGCGATGAGATCGAAGCAGAATCCATTATCAG
>CAYNPR010000155.1:0-4133 GCA_964399115.1 uncultured bacterium
CCAAATCAATTCCTTTTATTTGAGGGCGGTTTAAGTCTCCAGAGATATCCAGTACTGCTATGTTAATTGAAGATCGACCTAACATGCCATTGATCAGTAGCCGATCTATATTAGCTGGAAATTCATTGTAGGTTTTATAATACATACCGATCGATTCTGTAATCTCTGAGAATATACTGCTTATTTTCCTAGCTCTTTCATGTGCAAGTTCTTCCTTCATCAAATCCCAAACGTTTGGTGCTTCAAAAGAGAGATCAATTTTTAAATTTGACAATTCAAACTCCGGACCGGAGAATTTATATTTGACCTTGGCCCATTCATTATCAGCATTCACATCACCAGAAACCTCTATGTTTGAAAATCCGTATTTGAGCAATCCGATATCAAAGGAACCGACACCATTGTTAAGTTCTGAATGTTGACGTCTATCTTTATAATTACCTCCAACATGAATATTTTTCATTAAAAAGGAAATTTCACCAAATGAAAATTCGCCATCAACATTTTGGCTGAAAAGTGATGCGACCAGCAATAATAGATATGGTTGTTTAGACATAATAATATCCTTTTTTATTTGTGAAATTAAATAATCAATTTTTATTGATATTTCATATTTATCCTAATCCGGCCAATTGTTTGTCAATTCAATTAATTTCTGAATGATGGACTCAACAGCAACCCTATCCTGTTGTTGTGTATCCCGCTGCCTGATGGTGACGGTGTCGTCTTCTGTTGTTTGGTGGTCCACGGTAATCCCGAAAGGCGTTCCGGCCTCATCCTGACGGTAATACCGCTTCCCGATGGAACCTTGTTGATCGTACAATACCTTGAAATGAGGTTTAAGCATATCTACGATTTCTCGTGCTTTTTCCGGTAAACCATCTTTCTTGACCAAGGGACATATCACAGCTTCCATCGGCGCTAACCTTGGATGAAGCTTCATGACGACTCGATTGTTTTCTTCATCTTCCCAATAGGCATCCGCTAGGACGGCCAGCAGCATACGGTTCAGTCCTGCGGACGTTTCGATAATATAGGGTAAAAACCGGTCATTGTTGGGTTGGTCAAAATACGCCAAGTTCTTCCCGGAAAAATCTTGATGTTGGGAAAGGTCAAAATCCTTACGGTTATGGATGCCCTCGATTTCCGACCACCCAAATGGGAACTCGTACTCAATGTCCCAAGCTTCCTTGGCGTAATGGGCCAATTCATTATCGCCATGTTGACGATAACGAATTTTATTTTCATTGATTCCCAAAAATTCCGGGTAAAAATGAAATCGTTTTTCTTTCCATTCCTCCAAGACGTCGTCATCCGTTCCCGGCTTCACGAAATATTGCATTTCCATTTGTTCGAATTCCCGGGTTCTGAAAATGAAGTTCCGAGCTACAATCTCGTTTCTAAACGCTTTTCCGATCTGGGCAATCCCGAAAGGGACTTTCATTCTCATGGCGCCCTGTACAAGTTGGTAATTCACGTAAATTCCTTGAGCGGTTTCCGGTCGCAGGTAAGCTTCCGTTCCGGACTCTTCAACGGGGCCGACATGGGTCTTGAACATAAGATTGAATTGACGAGGATCCGTGAGTTTTCCAGTTGTGCCGCACTTTGGACATTGAATTTCTTTCCAATGAATGTTTTCGATGTCATCGGAAAATTCGTCCGCACGATATCGTGAGTTGCAATGTTTGCAATCCACCAATGGGTCATGAAACGCATTCACGTGGCCTGAAGCTTCCCAGATCTTTGGGTGCATCAAAATACCGCTGTCCAATCCAACGATATTTTCATGAACTTGCGTCATTTCTTTCCACCAGAGTTGTGCTATCTTGTTTTTCAATTCAATTCCTAAAGGGCCATAATCATAAATGGCGGAAAATCCGCCATAAATATCCGAACTCTGGAAAATGAATCCTCTTCGTTTGCACAGGGAAACGATTTTTTCGATAGTCTTGTTCATATGGTTTTAAATCAAATTAAAATATGCGACAGATCCAAGAATTAAAGGAATGATAATTCTCATTTTTTCTTTTTTTGTTTTTGTTTTTTTCGTGGAGAAGTCAATCTTTTATTGTTGATAAGTTCAACAGCCTGTTCCAATGTAACGGTGTCCGGTGTTGAATCTCCCTTTAATGATACGTTGATGTTTCCATCCGTAACGTAGGGGCCGTACCGCCCATCCTTGACAACGATGGTTTTTCCGGATTCAGGATGTGCTCCCAGGGATTTCAATTCGGAACTTTTTTTGTTCCGGTTGGCCAAAAGTTCCACTGCTTTTTCCAGCGTAACGTCCAATGGCGTCTCAACTCCCCGGAGGCTGGCATTTTGTTTACCACATTTGAGGTAGGGGCCGTATCTGCCGTAATCTGCCATAATGGGGTCACCGGATTCAGGATGCTGGCCTACCGTCCGTGGCAACGCCAATAGTTTCAATGCGTAATCCAACTTTACCTCTGTCACCGGATACCCCTTTGGAATTCCTTTTCTGGTTTTGGTATCTCCCAATTGGACGTAATGTCCGTAGGGCCCTTTTTTGATCCAAACGGATTCATTTGTTTCCGGGTGGTCCCCAAGGGGTTCGTCTTCGGTTGCTTTCTCTTTGAAAATATCGTTGATTGTTTCCAGAGTCAAATCCCCAAAATAAATATTTTCCGGAATGGACCGGGTATCATCTCCCTGTCGCAAATAAGGCCCAAATCGCCCTATGCGTCCCTCCGTCGTCTCACGGATGGCCTCGGGTATTTCGATGGTGCACGCTGCAGGGATATCCACTTTTTCATCCAACATTTTTTCCAGTCCTAAAAATCGTCCACCCCCACGATAAAAATTGGTCATGAATGGAAGCGCTTCCATTTCTCCGCGAGATATTTCATCTAACCCGTCTTCCATTTTAGCGGTGAATTCCTTATTCACGAGATTCGTAAAATGGTTCTCTAGTAATTGAGTGACCGCCAATCCCAGAAAAGTGGGAGATAGTTTTCCTTTTTCTCTATCCACGTAACCACGACGAACGATGGTTCCGATGATGGATGCAAAAGTCGATGGACGGCCAATCCCGTTTTCTTCCAAACTTTTAATCAAAGATGCTTCCGTAAATCTCGCTGGGGGTTTCGTGGTATGAGACTCGGATGCAAGTTCTTTGCAATTCAGAGAATCATCCTTGGACAAGGGAGGTAGAATTCTTTCCTTGTTTCCCAGCCCTTTATCTTGGTTGTCTCGACCCTCAACATAGACACGCATATATCCCGGAAACAGAATAATTTGACCTGTGGCGCGAAATTCAGACTTTTGGTTTTGAATAGTGACTGAAGTCTGTTTCAATTTTGCAGGCATCATCTGGCTTGCGACTGTCCGTTTCCAAATCAAGTCATAAAGTTTACTCGCTTTTTCGTCCAATATTTTTTGGACGTCTAAAAGGGATCTGAATTCCCGGTGAGCAGGTCGGATTGCTTCATGGGCTTCCTGAGCATTCTTCACCTTAGTTTCGTAACGCGTGGCTTTTCCCGGAAGATAATCCTCTCCATAGTTATCCTGGATGATTTGTCGAGAACCGGCAATGGCCTCTTCGGATAAATGGGTGGAATCCGTCCTCATATAAGTGATGAAGCCGTTTTCATACAATTGTTGTGCCGTACGCATGGTTTCACGAGCGGAACTTCTAAGCTTCCGGGCCGCTTCCTGCTGTAGCGTACTGGTGGTGAATGGCGGTTTCGGATAGGACGTCCGTGGTTTTTCATCGATTTTGGTTACAGTCCACTCTCCGGAATCCAGTTCCTTTACCAGTTCATCCGCTTGGGATTCCGTCAAGAGAAGAATGTCCTTGTTCTTCAATTCTCCAGTTTTGGAATCAAAATCGTTGCTGGATGTGATCTTGATCCCATCCACACGAATCAGCCTGGCGTCAAACGATGGATCTTCTACATCTTTGTTTAAAGATGCCTTAAGATCATAATAAGTCATGCGATTGAAATTTCTTCTCAGCCGATCCCGATCCACGATAATTTTGACCGCAGCAGATTGAACTCGGCCAGCAGACAATGCCGTATTCACAAATTGCATATTCTTTTGCAATGTTGCCCAAAGAACGGGGGAGACCTTATAACCCACTAATCTGTCTATAACCCGGCGAGCCGTTT
>CAYNPR010000156.1:0-4115 GCA_964399115.1 uncultured bacterium
TATTGGCTGGTAATGAGTCGTCTATTTGGCTATTTCCTCTGGATCCATCCATTATTAATTAATATTTTTATTTCATGGTAAGAATGAACAGGGGATATCAGTCTCAGCAGAAGTATATCTATATACTATACAGGCTGGCGAGTTCAAACAAACTAAGAAGATGATATTGCTAAAATAAACTTACCCTTTCTACAGCATCAAGCCCCACATTCGTGGGGTTTTTTGTTTGTGGGATGATAAAATTTTATTCAACTAAATAACCGTGCCGTTATTGTTTATTGGTTTGGGACGCCTGGACAATGCCACGGCCTATTACGCCGGCTAAAACTAAAACGCCTCCTATTTTCGCATAAAATCCCAAGGTTTCTTCCAGGAAAAGGTATGTAAAGATGGGATTGAAAATGGGCTCGACCACCGGATAGATCACCGCATCCAGGGCGGTCACGTGTTTGATGGCAATCGTAAATAGAATATAGGCCAGTCCTAACTGTATTATACCCAGAAACAGGATCCGCAGCCATGCACCCGTTTCAAAAGTGACGTCCTGATGGATCATTGGCGTACAGATTAAAAAAGTCAACAAGTTCCCCAACAGAACGGAATCAATGGGCCGCCCGTGCTTCTGCTTTCGCAAAAAAAGGATCAACCCCGCAAAGCCAAATCCGGACAAAACAGCCGCCACGTTGCCCCACAGGCTGGTTCCGCTCAGGTCATCCAGAAAAAATAGGCATAATCCCATAAGAATGATCCCGATGGTGATCCAATCTTTCAAATACACTTTCTCTCCCAAGAAAGAATAGCCTATCAGTGCCACGTATACGGGTGCGGTATATTGGATCAGAATTGTATTCCCGGCAGTCGTCAGTTTATTGGCGACCACAAAGAAAATCACCATAACCGCATAGGAAACCGCTCCGCCAAGAGTGTATTTGCCCGTGGGCATTTTCGAGGGTCGATCGTAGATATAGATCACAATTGCGGTGATGCCGCTCCGTAAACCGGCGATCACAAGCGGCGGCCAGGGAATCATCTTGATCAAAAAACCGCCGGTACTCCAAATAATCCCCGTGAGCACCAGCAATCCAATTGCTGATTTTCGATTCAAATGAGATCCCGCAGAAACGGTTTTGCTACGTAACTGATGAATGCAAGAATGAGAACACTGATGATTATTGGGACCGCCGATGAACTGGTGTAGCCAACCAGGGTCATTCTCAGTGCCGTCCCGGCTGCAGGCGGATGCTCAAAATCCATCACGACCATGACAAACAACGTTATTCCAACGGACAATGCATACCACAGCGCCGTAAAAAACGTGACGTGCATAAATGGGAACACTGCAAAACAGGAGCCCACAAAAAACCCCACCAAATGCCCCCCAATGATTCTCCTGGGTTGTGCGGTTATACTGTTGGGCATGGAAAAAACAATGAATGCCGTTGAACCAATACTGGCAATCACAACAGGATTATTATATAAGAGGAACGTAATAATGAAAATGGATATCGCGGCGTAACCGCTCTGCATTACATATTGTTTCCGGTGGGCGAAAAACTGTGGGTCAATTTTCAATTATTTTATTGAATTTAACCCTAAAATTTAGACTACGGGATTCATCGAGATGGAAAATAAAAAACCCCCTTCATCGAGGGGGTTTTTATTTTGGTATTGATAGGGGTATTTAAAATCCTTTGATGGTTGCGGATTTTTTATACAACTGCCACACGATGTGCCAGCCAAGCGCAACAATCGCCATTAGCACCAGCCAATTCAGCGATGTTGGAATTCCAAAATTTCCACCCGCCAGATCTGTCGTATGCTGATTGATCATGGTCCAGATCAGCGGAACACTCATGTAGGTATTGTGTTTGGAACGAAGCCCCGCTAAAGCAACCAGCTCTCCATCCGGTGCTTCTCCATTCTTAATGGCCGTAATTATCTTTTGCTGTGCCGGCCAGATTCGGAACCATACGTTAAAAGCCATATTTGTCCCAAAAAGAGTGCCCAAATGGATATTAAAAGATCGATAACCAAATCCAGCCCATTCCTTCATCAGGTAAACTACACCGGCTATGAGCAAAAACGAAACAATGGTAGAAACTTGCACATTGGAAGCCAGAGGGCTTTTGTATAATTCATCATACGCAAATACGGCGAGGAAAGTAACGGCCATCATCACATAGGCAGGTGTCCCAAATGCAATTTCTGAATCATCAAAGGTTAGCCCGCCATGGTAAAAAACCACCATGAGCAGCAAAACACCAGTGACCCAGGTCCAGGCAGCACCCCAACGAAACCAGTAAAGTGTTCTGGGCATGAGTTCTGGCACAACCTTCTGTTTTGAATCCGCATCCATAGTAGCGGCGACGTGTCCGTTGATCCAGTTAAAAAAGTAAAGCAGGCCGATCCAGACGATTCCTGCAATAATATGCAGCCATTTAAAAATCGGATGTAAAAGTTCCATATTAAGCCTCTCTTATTCTTAATTATTGTGAACTAGTAACATAAATTTATGGATACCATATCCTTGAACCAAAGGTTCTAGGCTTCAGGATATGGAAATAGTTTTTCCAGTGACATAACCTTTCCATATTGATCCCTGTACACTATGTGATTTCGATTGAATTTGGTATATGAATCAATACCTGCGGCCGCGGCCAAGGTATGTAACCCGTTTCGTAAAGTGATTACGTAATTCAAAACCCGCCATTTTTTTTCATCTACCACTAATGCCTTTTGATGATCCTTATCGGTAGTTGCAACACCTACCGGACATTTATTAGTATGACATTTCTGGGCACCAATGCATCCAACAGATATCATCATGCCCCGTGCAATGTTTATCAGGTCAGCCCCGGATGCTAGCGCTATAGCAATCTTGTCAGGGCTAAATAATTTACCGCTTGCAAACAGTTTCACTTTGCTTCTCACACCATTTTTCCTAAGCGCATCATCACAATAGATCAGACCGGATTTAATGGGCATACCCATACTATCTGCCATTTCCTGATATGTGGCGCCGGAACCGCCTTCGCCTCCATCAACTGTGATAAAATCTGGCCCACGTCCGGTTTCCGACATAAAACGAGCGAGCTCATCTGCACTATCGGGTCCCCCCATAACCATTTTTATCCCAACCGGTTTACCGCCTTGGCTTCGCATTTCATCGATAAAATCAAACAGACTTGCAAGGTCGTGGAACTGGTTATGACGATTGGGCGAGTCCACTGTCTTCCAGGGTTCAACCCCGCGAATGGCAGCTATTTCTTCATTTATCTTACTGCCTTCCACATGTCCGCCCCGAATTTTTGCTCCCTGAGCCAACTTAATTTCAAAACATCTTAATTGAGAATTTTCTGCTTTCTCCTTGAACTTTTCCCAGCTAAATGACCCATCTTTATTTCGAACGCCAAAAATTCCGGACCCGATTTGCATAATGACGTCTCCCCCGCCAATGGTGTGATAGGGAGCAAGGCCGCCTTCGCCTGTATGAACCCAGGATCCTGTTGCCATTCCAAGCCCCTGGCTGATGGAACTGATGGCATTTTCTCCCAGAGCCCCGTAACTCATGGCGCTCATGCCTACGGGACCTCTAACCTGCCAAGGCTTCTCACATTGTGGCCCAATAACGATCGCATCTTCTTCTGGTAAGGTCCAAGGTGAGACTTCCACCTCTTCTAAATGCTCTTTCCGTGAAAAAAGACCTTCTGTGCCTACATACCGTTTTGTCCTAATCTTCGGCGTAATTGAGACTTTCATTTCTTCTTTTTGTTTTGGGAACATGGAATTGCGAATAAAAAGTCCAGGTTTATCGAAATCACGCTTGGAACCAAAACCAATTACAGTCTGGAGATATTTTCCCTGAACAACAATGTTAGAGAAATCGGACCTGCTGAATGGGCGGCCCTCATCATCAGCATCAAACATATACTGTCTCAGTTCTGGGCCCATCATCTCCAGAAAATATCGTACCCGCCCCAGGAGCGGAAAATTTCTTAAAACGGAATGCTGGCTTTGTTTTTTATCATGGACATACCATATCAAAAAAAGTATCGGCGGGACCGATATCATGATAAGAACAAGACTGGTTAAAACCGTTAAGCCAATATCTTGGA
>CAYNPR010000157.1:0-4053 GCA_964399115.1 uncultured bacterium
CAAAAGTGAATACAAAAACACATGCGAAGGATATCCTTTCAGATCTGGACTGATTCTTTCTTCTTTCGACTTGGAAGGATTAAGGATTTATTGGTTTTTCTATGCTGCTTAGATTTACTGTAAAAGATATTCCAACAAAGAAGTCCTCTTCGTCTCCATAACCACCTAAATCAATCTGGAGATTTTCTGAATGGCGGTAGCCAATTCCTGCAGAAAACCGCTTTTTCCCTTTAATATTTTCTGTGCGGGTGCTGGTTGATGTATAGTAATTATCGTTGATATCAATATTAACGTTTCCGTCTCCATACTCTGTTATTGTTGTCTGTGGATGAGAGCCAGTGATTTGGTGTTTATCATTTACAATAGTGTGAGATGAAATGAAGGTTGTCCCGATCCGGAAACTGAAATTCCGCAGGCTGAAAGGATCATTTTGGGACAAGTCATCTTTGGGCATTCTGAACTCTAAACCAACAGGGATTCTATAGGTGGCATATATCGTTTCATACGTTCTATCGGCGACAAGTTTGCTGTTTATAGTCACGGTATTATCTTGCGAATCATTAAAACTGCCATTGTATATGTATTCTGTTGCAATGGTTGTTTCAGAGATATAATCTGTATTTCTTGTGGTTTTATTGTAATTATAAAATCCACCAATCCCAAAATTAATGATTTCCCCAATAGGAACATGTAGGCGCCCAAATATATCCATACTGCTGCCATCGTAATCTCCAGCATCGGAAACAAGATCGTGTTTTGCGTAGGTTTCAGACCAATCAGAATTAACAGAATCACTATAGGTTCTATTTTTTGTCCAGTTTAGATGGTTGTCACTGGATGATTCGTAGTTACCAAGGGAAGTTCCCAGCATGGCTCCCGCTTGCCAGAAGCCGTCATTTTTTCGTTCGTCACGTTTGTCAAACACGTTTTTAACTGACCCGCCGAGTTTATGTACCGCTCCATCTCCGCCAATTAACCTTTTGTAAATCTCAGTTATAGTTCCTGCTTCAAAATCCTGCATGTCTGCATCATCGTATTTCGTGTAATCTCCTGAGTAATAATCATTCGTTTCGATTCTACCATCTAATAGAGTTTGGTTGATAAGATCTGCTCTTAACTCCAGGCCTATGTCCATCATAAAAGCCATGTGCGATTTTACGTAGGAATCCTCTTCTGTTGTCAGAAAGCTTCCATTTTCTGAATAGGTATAATCTGTATATTCATCTTCCATGAGGTAATGGGTGGTGCTTTCATCGAAGCCATAGCTAAAGCCCTCAACCCAAATTTGTCCGTACCAAGGATCCCAAATCCAATACCCCCCAGAGGCACCATGAAGAAGATCTCCAAAACCGGATACTCCCATTGCTGTCTGGGCTTCGTCCTCTTCACTTTTTTTGTGGTCATAAGCCAGTTTCCATCCGAATGTCATGGGACCCATTTTGAGATTATTATTAAGAACGAGAGCAGTTCTCCTGTCAATATCATAATTGATATATTTTCCTGAAGTGAAGGTTTTAGTGTCATAGAGTCCGTTACCATCACTGTCAGAATAGTTGGAGGTATTATATTCGTATTCACCGTCCCCGCCATTGGCGTTCTCAGCTCCTTTTGAGTTTTTCAGTCTCAAAAGAAAGGAATGCTTTACAAATCCAAACAGGGGGTTTTCAAAAGAAACACCAATGGGAAATTCCTCTAAAATTTTGTTACGAATTTGTGTTGTTTCCCCTGTTGTATCGATATCGAAATTAAAGTCCGCCAAATTTGTGAAGAAATACATTCCATCTACAAACCGAAATTCAATGGGGTCATAAATTAGGTCCCAATCGTCTTCTATTATATTCCCTAAAGACTGGCTGCGGACTGAAATAGGCTCCTGGGCCTTTACTATCATTGAGAACCCAAGCATGAAAATTGAAGTGAATAAAATTACTTTTTTCATTTTAATCCTTGCTAAAAGTTTCTTATAATCACGTACCCATGGTTTTCGCTGCCATCATTTGAACCATTTGAATTATTCTGGTTTGCACCAATATTATAGGAACCTCCACCACCTGCAGTAGCTGTGTAAGCACCTCCACCAGAATAACCGCCACCACCACCTCCTGCAATGTAGTAATAACCATCTGCACCTCCACCACCGCCAAACCCACCTTCTCCTCCATAGGAATTATAATTATTACCACCAGCACCGCCATTTAGAAATGCCAAGCCTGGACTGCAGCTTGAATAACCATCACCACCATCACCATAATAACCGCCACCACCGCTGCCGCCAGATGAATAACTGCCTCCTCCATATCCATTTGTTCCACCATTACTAACATTTGAAGCATTATTCCCGTTATTACTTGTTGTGCCATATTCGTAATAGTTATTGTAATTGTACCTTATTCCGCCGCCCCCACCGGCAATTATAAGCGGTTGATTGGAGCTATTCACTACAAAACTACCCCCTCCGCCTCCTGATGCTCGGTAAACAGTTTGTCCGGTCTGGCCAACCAATATCTTGAGGGTTTCGCCTGCCGTCAGCGCAAAGTCACCACTCATGTAGGTCCCTTCACCACCCTGATAGTTATAATAAGTTGTTTTTCCACCATCTGCGCCTTTTACTTCAATGGTATAGGTACCTGTATAAGGTACGGTCCAGTACTGTATACCGCTACTTACAGTTACCTGCCCTTCAAGATCGGTGCCGGAGTAAGCAGTATTCACCTGTGATTGCGAAGGACCATAACGGCCTGTTTGCCCACAATTGGTAAACTGCACGGAAAATTCGGTAATTTCAGAAAGTATTATAGATGCTTCATTTGAGTAATCTGTATAAAGGGTTCCGCTGTAGTTATTGTAGGCTCTAATGCGGTAGGTGTAGGTTTCGTCATACACAAAATCGGTGGTATCCGTATCGGTGTAACTTGTGGAGTTTGCATTTACCGTTGCTAATAATTCAAAACCACTGCCAGTATCCCGTTCAATCTCAAAACCGTCTTCTAATGTAGAATTGTCAGACCAAGTCAGATTAACCAGTTTTGAACCACTTTGCTGGTTTGCAATGAGATTGCTTGGAGAAGGAAATGTAAACATGTATGAATCATAGTACGAATAGTCAGTAAAAACTGTATCAGAATAAGAATTATATGCGCATACCTGATAGACAAATGATGTGTCAAATTTGAAATCTTCTGGATTGATGTAATCAGCATAGTAATTTTCATTTTCACCGCTATATCCTATAGTTTCATAGACACCGTCAAAATCACTTTTCCTCTGTATCTTAAAACCATTCTCTAAATCTGTATTATCATTCCAGGTTAAATAGACCGCTTCAGTATTAGATACTTGATTGGCACTAAGATTGCTTGGAGAAGGAAATGTAAACATGTATGAATCATAGTACGAATAGTCAGTAAAAACTGTATCAGAATAAGAATTATATGCGCATACCTGATAGACAAATGATGTGTCAAATTTGAAATCTTCTGGATTGATGTAATCAGCATAGTAATTTTCATTTTCACCGCTATATCCTATAGTTTCATAGACACCGTCAAAATCACTTTTCCTCTGTATCTTAAAACCATTCTCTAAATCTGTATTATCATTCCAGGTTAAATAGACCGCATACATAAAATCGGTGGTATCCGTATTAGATACTTGAGATGTATTTAGGTTTGTAGGCGGATCAAAATTAATTTCAAAACTGCCACTGTAACTGGTGTCGGTTTCTTCCCAACTATTGTAGGCTTTTACGCCCAAGCGATATTGAGTATCTGTTGAGAGATTCGAAATGATCATACTGGTATCATCTTTATCTGCAGCAAGGATATTGATTGTTTCATAATTCCAGGAATATACATCCAGTGTATCAACATTTATTTTGAATGAAGATTCAGATTCAGAATTATCATTCCAGATTATTTCTACAACTTCCGGACTCAATATTTCATACTCGATATTACTTGGAACCTGCCAGAGCGGTGTCTTTATGGCAATATCATCCACTTTGTGTGTTCCTGTCTTAACGATGTTTGCCACTTTGTATGTGTAGTATTGATT
>CAYNPR010000158.1:0-4021 GCA_964399115.1 uncultured bacterium
AGTCTGCCCGTAATTTCCCGGGCTGAAAAGCGGGCTAAGACCCGCTTTTCTTTTGCCTGCTAATGAGTAAACTTGCAAATATCATACAACAATATTTGTTGCCCGACCATATTTTAATGGATGTTCGGGAAGATGGTCATTCGAATATTATTCGTGTGATTGTGGACTCCGAACGCCCATTAACACTGGACGAAACTACCGATTTAACACGGCGATTAAGGAACTCGGAAGATTTTGAAATCATGTTCCCAAAAGGAATTAGGTTGGAGGTGACAACACCCGGTTTGAATCAACCCATCACATTACCGTTTCAATTTCGAAAAAATATAAATCGAAATTTGAGAATTTCCTTTCAAGATGGAGGTGATATTCGCAAAATCACTGGAATGATTGTAGGAGCGGACGATCATTCAGTTACATTGGTGGACAACGGTCAACAGATCAGTGTAACATATGATCGGATAAAAAAAGCAAAAGTGGAAATTTCATTTAATTAATACTTGGGAGGCACTTTGATTAACAGAGAACTCATTGAAGTATTTTCAGATATTGCACGTGAAAAAAATGTTGAACGGTCTGAACTCGCAACTATTCTGGAAGAGCTGTTTCTATATGTTATCGAGAAAGAATATGGTGATTCTTCCAATTGCAGCTGCATTGTCAATTTGGATAAGGGTGAAATTGAAATTTACTCAGAAAAAACTATCGTTAAAGAGGTCGATGATTATAAGGTTGAGATTACACTTGAAGAAGCCATTTCAAAGGAACCGGATGCAGAAGGAGATCTTGCTGTGGGTGAAGTTTTTGTAGAAGTCATCGACCCAAGAATTTTTGGTAGAAGACTTGTTACAACTGCAAAGCAATTCTTTGCCCAACGCCTCCGAGACGTAGAACGAAATTATATTTATGAAGATTACATCAATCGAGTTGGTGAAATTGTAATTGGAGCCGTCCATCAAATTCAGGGTGGCAATGTATTCATTAACATTGATAAGACGGAACTAAGGATGCCTCGAAACGAACAGATACTTGCGGAAAGATACCGTCGCGGAGACACGATCAGATCCGTCATTAAATCCGTGGAGTTTACATCTAAAGGTCCAGACATCGTTATATCCAGAAGCGATAATCATTTTCTTTATAAACTGTTTGAAATGGAAGTTCCTGAAATCGAAGATGGAATTATCGATATTACCGCCATTGCTCGGCATCCAGGAAGCAGGGCGAAGATCATTGTGAAATCCAATGATCGTCGTATTGACCCTGTTGGGGCTTGCGTTGGGATGCGTGGTAGTCGAATTCAAGCCATCGTTCGGGAGTTGAACAATGAAAAGATAGACATTATCAATTCCAGTGAACAAGCCGAAATACTTGTCAGCAGGGCGTTGTCTCCCGCCAAACCCGTGCAGTTGTTCATCGATGACGATAAGAACTACTGTATTGCATTATTCGAAGATGAAAACCTGGATGCTGCCATCGGGAAAAATGGAATGAACGTCAATCTGGCCTCTAAAGTGACGGAATATAAAATAGATGCATATGGTGTGAAACAATATGAACAAATTCGTGCCGATCAAAAAACGCCTTTGAGTGATATAGAAGGTATTTCGGCCGAAGTGTCAAAAGGCCTTTCAGACATTGGCATTTCAGTCGTCTCTCAATTGCTTGATGCAGACATGGAAGATATATTGAAGGCAAAGGACGTCAATGAAGATTCTCTGGATGAAATATATGAAGCGGTTCAGACATTTATCGAACGGGAAATAGAAATTGAAGAACCCGAAACTGAAGAAGAAGTAGAAATAGTAATCGAATCCGAAATTGATGAAGAGGAAAATATAATTGTTGAAAATGACACTTCAGACAATGATGACAAAATACAAGATGAAGATAGTTCCGATGAGAAAGAATCCTCAGAATATAATACCGATGCCGATGATTCCGAACCAGATTCGGCAGAGGATTCTATCATTGAAAGCGTTGAGTAACTAATGGCAAAAACTCGGATTTTCCAAATTGCAAAAGAACTGAATATCTCTCATACAGATATCCTGAGTTATCTAAAATCACGAAAAATTGACGTTTCCAGCCATATGTCACCTGTGGATGATAACATTCGGAAGTTGATCATGAATGAATTTGCAAAAGACAAAGAGCAGGTAGATCGTTTCCGGAAAGAACAGGTGAGAAAGGAAATCCATGATACGAAGTTGAAAGAGAAACAACAGTCAACTAAAAAATTGGAACTATTATCGCTAACTGAACAACGGGAACTGGAAAAACTAGAGAAAGCAAAAAAAGAACAAGAAGAAGAGGAAAGGAAAAAAAGAAAAGAAGAAAAGAAACAGGTCGAAGAAATCGTAAAAAAGAAAGAAAAAGTAAAACCGAAAGATCAAAAGAAATATCCGAGTAATAAGGCAAAAGAACTAAAAAAGAAATTTAAATCATCCAGAAAATTACGATCCATCAATTTAGATGATATCCAAACTAAAATCGGGGTTGGTACCAGTAAAAAGCCAGGCGTAAAAAAGACACAAAAGGTTGAAGCATCACAATCCGTTAAAGAAAAAGTAAAAGATGTTTTGGCACAAATTGATAAGAAAACAAAGAAAAAAACTTATAAAAAAATAAAGACAAAAGAAAAGCTTGAAATCGAAGACACCCAAGAAAAACCTATCATTCGGATTGCAGAATATTCGAATGTAGAAGAATTAGCCAAGATTTTTGAAGTGACCGCTAGTGATATCATTCAAACCTGTATCGAAATTGGATTGTTGGTCACGAAAAACCAGCGAATGGATTGGGATATCATAGAATTGTTAGCTGATCATTTTGAATTTATACCTGAGAAGATTACGGATATTGGCGAGGAACTTTTCACTCTGGATGAATCGGAAGATGAGAAATTAAATGCCGTATCCCGAGCACCCATTGTCACCGTAATGGGACATGTCGATCACGGTAAAACCAGTTTGTTGGACCATATACGTGAAACCAACGTCGTTGAAGGTGAATCCGGTGGGATTACCCAACATATTGGTGCTTATAAAGTTGAATATAATAATCGAAAGATAACGTTTCTAGATACACCTGGTCATGAGGCATTCACCGCCATGCGTGCTAGGGGATCAAAAGTGACCGATATCGTGATTCTCGTTGTATCTGCTGATGATGCAGTGATGCCGCAAACAATAGAAGCCATCAATCACACTCAGGCAGCCGAAGTACCCATGATCGTAGCAATTAATAAAATGGATAAACCTGGCGCGGATCCAGAGAAAGTAAGACGGGAACTTTCTGAAAATAATATCCTAGTTGAATCCTGGGGTGGAAAGGTTCAGGATGTGGAGATCAGTGCAAAAACGGGTATGGGAATAGGTAATTTAATGGAAAGTCTGTTGCTGGAAACGGATGTCCTGGATTTAAAAGCCAGTAAGGACTGCCTTGCCCGTGGAACCGTTATTGATTCGCGACTAGATAAAGGTTTGGGACCCATCGGAACGGTCTTAATCCAAAAAGGGACTCTTCAGGTTGGAGCGCCATTTATTTGTGGCGATTATTTTGGAAAAGTACGTACGGTGTCCAACGAACATGGTTCACGTTTAAAAGAAGCTGGTCCTTCGGATGCCGTTCAAATCCAAGGTTTTGAACAGGTTCCTCAGGCTGCGGATATTTTTGCCGTTGTTGAAAATGAAAAAAACCTAAAACGCATTTCAAGTGATCGACAACGGATTCGCCGGGAGATTGAACAAAAGAAAATGACTTTTTCATTGGATCAAATGTCGTCCATGATCAAGGAAGGTACAATGAAAACACTTCCGTTGATCATTAAGGGTGATGTGGATGGTTCTGTTGAAGTACTTACAGAATCTCTCGAAAAATTGAATACGAAGGAAGTTGGGATTAAGGTTATTCATAAAGCAGTCGGGATGGTGACGGAATCGGACGTTTTGCTTGCTGAGGCATCCAAAGCAGTGATTATCGGTTTTCACGTTCAGGTTAGTTCCAATGCTCGTCTACA
>CAYNPR010000159.1:0-4006 GCA_964399115.1 uncultured bacterium
ATGGTTTCGGCAGGCATCTATTTATATGAATTCAAGATTGGCACTGAAACACAAACCGGGAAAGTAATTTATTTAAAATAATTTTAGCACTATAAAATAAAAACTCTTTTTGATTGGATTTATCTCTGTCATTTTTTGTCAAACTCCTTCCCAGAATCCAATGCCGGCAAAACCTTTTGGCTCCATTGCTTCCCATGGTGTGTATAAAACTATAGTGCCTTAATTTATTTTTGAGATGTAACTTAGTAATGTTTACAACCTCAAGTATTAGACTATAAATATCATTAAAGGTAGAACAGCATAACAATGAATAGGCCCAAAATACTCACTACGCTAGGACCGGCATCATTAAACAGTGAGATTATCAGGAAACTATCTGATAGAGGCGTTGATTATTTCCGAATCAACATGTCGCACACGTCCATTGATGAGTTAAAACAGCATATTGAAATAATTAGAAAATATTCAAATACGACCATTTGCATTGATACCGAAGGCGCTCAGGTCCGTACCGGGTTCATGCCGGAGGGAACTGTTTTTAAAGATAGACAACGCATTTCCTTGGTTCCTGGAAAAGACATTGGCAGCATAAATAAAATAAGTTTGTGGCCGTTTGATGTTTTCAATCAGTTACGGCCGGGTAGCATACTGACAGTAGATTTTGATTCGGTATTACTTTCTATTATATCTATTACGGAGAATGGAGCGGAAGCAACCGTAATGAATGGGGGTAGCGTAGGGACCAATAAAGCGGTTACGTTATTCCCATCAATAACTTTACCGCCATTATCAGAAAAGGATATTACTGCTGTAAAAGTAGGATTAGAGCAGGGCATCAGAGACTTTGCATTGTCATTTGCAAATTCAGCCGATGCCGTAACAGAGCTGAGAGAACTTGTTGGAAATGATTCCACCATAATTTCAAAAATTGAATGCAAGAATGGAGTCAAAAGCCTTGATAGTATTTTAGATGTAACTGATGCCATATTAATTGACCGGGGCGATTTGTCTAGGGAAGTGCCGTTAGAGAATATTCCACTTTTGCAAAAGATGATTATTAAAAAAGCAAAGGCCTTTAATAAAAATGTATACGTAGCCACTAATTTACTCGAGTCAATGATGGTAAATCGCAAGCCAACCAGGGCCGAACTAAATGACGTTATGAATACACTAATTGACGGAGCTACGGGACTGGTACTTGCTGCCGAAACTGCCATTGGACAACAACCGGTCGCTGCAGTTGATATTTTAAGAAGTTTGATCCTAAGGTATACGGCATCTCTTAAAGGGTATCAGATCACAGACCTGTTAGACCATCAGTCTTTGTTGCTTCCTAAAATGCATGGATCTAAAGGGAACTCCGGTAAAGAGTTAGGCAAAGATATTGCACTGGATTCAAAATACACGGATCAGTTTGAGAGCCTTGAAATTGATGAAAATACTTTTCTCGATGTTATCCAAATTGCGCAGGGGGTCTATTCACCTTTAAAAGGGTTCATGGATCTCGCTGATCTTGAAAGTGTACTTGATGATTATAGGTTAGTTGACGGTCAGGTTTGGACGCTTCCTATTATACTCCAGATTAATGAAGAAAGGTGGAATTCTTTAAAAACGGGAATGACAGTTTCTATGAAATTTAAAGGTAATTCAGATTCCCAAATGGTACTTAAAATTAGTGAACTATATAAAATAGATTTGGAAAGTATTTCTAAACGTTGGTTTGGAACTTCAGACCCAAAACATCCAGGTGTTGAGAGATTGTATAGCCAGGGAGCTTATGTGATAGCAGGGGAAATAAAGCATTACAATTATGAAAAAATATTAACCTCCCCTTATTTTCTAACACCACAGCAGACTCGTATGATATTTAGCATTAAAGGGTGGTCTAGAATTGTAGCTTTCCACACCCGAAATGTGCCACATAAGGCTCATGAATACCTTATGGAAAAAGCCATTGAAAGAACGAATGCCGATGGCCTTTTAATTCAACCCGTTGTTGGGCCAAAAAAGAAAGGCGATTTTGTAGCAGATGCGATCCTGGGTGCATATGATATATTTATTGAATCTTCTCTGCCCGGGGCTCTGTTATGTATGTTTTCAACCTATTCACGTTATAGTGGCCCTCGCGAGGCAGTGTTCACTGCATTATGTAGAAAAAACTATGGGTGTACACATTTCATTGTTGGTAGGGATCATACTGGCGTTGGGGATTATTACAAACGAATAAGTACCAGAAAATTGTTTGATGATTTGGGGGAAATTGGGATAGAAATAGTCTATTTTGATAAAGTTGGGTATAATAAATCCCTAAACAAGATGGTGGAACAAAAAGATCAAAGTAATAAGATTCAATCTATTTCTGGAACTAAAATCAGAGATGCCCTTTTAAATAACGAACCCATTCCAGAGACACTTATACAAAAAAATATTGTAGATTATTTGAAAAAGCGGATAGAAAATGGTGAGCCTGTATTTGTCGATTAGATAAAAGTTTTATTTTGTTCTTATAATTTAAAAGGCGCTCTATTAAAAAGAATAATCAGTTTTATGTATACAATGAAATTGTTGAAGATAAAGGAATATTTCATGGTATTTACTTTGGTTATGTTTTTTAAACATGCGTAGGTATGACATAGACTGGCTTCGGCTGTTCTTTGGAATGAAATATAATTGAGAGGATGGATCAAAAATCCATTGTAATGGTTCGGAATAATTGATTTGTGTAATTATGTGTTCAATCGCTATTAATTTTTCATATGTTTTTTCTAACATTAATGAGCAGGAATAGAAAAAAGTAAATGAACGTTTTGGAATTTATCCGAGAAAAAACTGAAGGGCTTCAGGAAAACACAGCCCAGTACAGAGCCAAAGTGGAACCAAGATTTCGAGAGTGGTCCAACAGATTAAACGACAAGATCACAAATACTCTGAATAATCCCTGGATGACAAATTTTAATCCATTTGATGGGAATAAAATATTCGGTTCCGAAAAAGTCATCCAGAATGAAACCGCAAAAAAAATGTACGTAAATCTGAAAAGCCAGATGGGCCAAGAAACCTATGTGGGGGGGTGGGAAACAATTGACCAGGATTGCATCAACCGATTTGCGGACGTTACCGGTGATACACAATGGATCCATACGGATCCCGAACGCGCCGGTAAGGAATCGCCATTCAAATCGACCATCGCCCATGGTTTTTTAACTTTGGCATTAATTCCCAAATTAACAGAAATGGTAAATTCGAAGATTAACTTATATCCGGAAGCCAGAATGATAGTGAACCATGGTTTGAACCAAGTGCGTTTTCCGTTCCCGGTTAAATCGGGTGCGAAAGTAAGGGCACGAATACGTCTGATGCGTGTTTTACCAATGAAAAACAGTATTGAATTAATCAATGAAATCAGTATCGAAGTGGAAAATAGAAAACGCTTCGCCTGTGTGGCGGAAACTGTACTGCGCCTTTATTTTTAATACGATTATAATTTTTATACGATTTTCATCTAAATCCGCGACAAGGTTCATAAAAATATTTTATGGATGATATTACCCGAGAATTGCTCCGTCGTGATCCAACTCAGGGTAAGGTTCTCCCTTAGAGCGCATCACTTTAGCCACTTCCGGATAAGCGAATTCAAACAATAGTTTTTCATATACGTCATTTTCCAATCTGCATGTGTCGTAGTGTCCAGCCCGAAGCCTTTGCCGCTGTGCTTCAAATAATACCACAGCGTTCGCCACGGATACGTTCAAACTTTCTACCATCCCTTGCATGGGAACTTTGATTTCACCATCCGCACCATCCAGCGTATCTTGGGAGATGCCATCCAACTCTGCTCCTAAAATGATGGCCGTTGGTTTGGTATATTCGATCCGTCTGTAATCCACTGCAGCTTTACTGTCGTTGGCGGCATAAATGGACAAATCATCTTTTTTTAATGTTCTAATAATGGATGAAGTGGAATCGTGAATGTGGAGATTTACCCAATGATTTGATCCACTGGCGG
>CAYNPR010000160.1:0-3993 GCA_964399115.1 uncultured bacterium
CGGTTGATTTACTAACTACCAGGGAACTTATCAAAAACTTGGATCATTTTTATGGCGATCCCCTGAATGGTTATGTCCCAGTCCCATCCGCAATTGTGATTGCAAATATGTATGCGGAACGAGTACCGATTATACATATTGAAAGCTATATAGTTGCAACTCGGAACTGGATCAATGAGCTGTCTTTAAGTCTGGATACGCTGAATTATAGTAAATTAATAGATGATAAATTCATCAAACACCACGAAAAATATTTTAATCGATCCGAATAAATCCAGATTTTGAATGCCAGGCAAAAACTCTTGATTCTCCAAGAAATTTGATCTTGGAAATGTTGAATTTGTATGTATGGGGTTGTTCGGATGAGACAGTAAACTGCATTGTCTTTATCGTCGAAAATCCATTCTGCAATGGTGGTTCATAACTGTAAACCAATACCATTCTATGTTCGGTTAACAGGTCACCCTTTCCTGAGTATTCAGATAAAAATCCTTCAAGATAATCCACAGGTCGGTTCACATTATTTGTTACCTCCACATTGACGAGTACTTTGGAATCATCAATGAGCCTAGGGCGGACGTCAATTGAAAAAGGGATTTCCCCTTCACCAGAGAGTGACGACAAGAAAATTATAATCGGAATCAACCTTTTCATTACGCTAAAAATTGGGGTGTTTTATGGAAATACGAAAGAGAAAGCTTTCGAAACCTTTTTTCCTGAAGATTGTACAAATTGTACCGGAAGGGGGAATAACCATAGCCTATGCAAACAAATGATCTAAAAAATATACTTGATCGGATCAGTCCCTTTTTTATTGTGAAACGCATTCACAAGAATGGGGATGATTGGACCATTATTGGTAGATTGCTTTCCGATGCAACCGAACAGGACCTAAATGTATCCATGAAAGGATCCGAATTTGCACTTGAAGTGAAACAAATGGTGGAAAATCTAGACCTTTTATTTAAAAAGATGGATCCCCCACTTGTTATCAAAATTCCAAAAGTTCCAAAGATGCACCTTTTTCTGTTTTTAGCGACAATCCTGACCACACTTTTTGCCGGGACACTCATGGCCGGAGGGAACCCCTTTTCTTCGTTATTGGAATGGGAGAAAGGAATTCCTTTTTCGTTTACACTGATGCTTATCTTAGGCTGCCACGAAACGGGGCATTATGTGTATGCAAGAAAGCACAAGGTGGATGCCACATTGCCATATTTTATCCCGGCACCGACTTTTATTGGAACTTTTGGCGCATTCATCAAGATCAAATCCCCGATCTATAAACGGCTGGCCTTGCTTGAAATTGGTGCAGCGGGACCCATAGCGGGGTTCCTGGTGGCCGTTCCAGCGCTAATCTGGGGTTTGTCGAATTCAATCGTGATTGATACTGTAACGGGACCTGATGGCATTAAATTGGGAGATTCAATTCTCATGAAGCTCCTGACTGTATCCATTTTCCCGGGATTGACAGAGAATCAGGATGTAATTCTGCATCCTGTTGCTTTTGCCGGTTGGATTGGGCTATTGGTGACAATGCTGAATCTTTTACCGATCGGGCAATTGGATGGTGGACATATCGGTTATGCCATGTTAGGGAGGAAATTCGATAAAGTGGCCAAAATCGCCTGGCTTTGCCTGATACCTATGAGCATTTTTTCTCCCAATTGGCTTATTTGGGCGTTACTGATATTCTTTTTAATGCGTACGACCAAACATCCGCCGCTACATAACATTGACGCACCACACACACCAAGAGAAAAATGGATAGGCATCATCTGTCTCCTTATTTTTATTCTGTGTTTTATCCCGGCTCCATTTCCATCGTGAAATTTATCTCATCATTATTTTTTTTATCCCTCGCATCGTCCCAGGTTCGGATTGGGGAATGGAAAGCCCTTACTTCTCCTTTGAATGTTCGGGAAGTACTTTACTTGGATGATGATCTCTATGCGGCTACGGAGGGTGGCCTTTTCCAAATCAAGGATGGTGAATATCGAACCTTTACAACCATAGAAGGGATTCTTGGCGTTGATCTTTCCGCCATGGGTGTTGATCATAAATCCCAATTATGGCTGGGAGGAGCTGTGCCTTTTGGTTTTGTACAGATTTACGATCCTGAGAAGGAGATAACGGTTAATAGTTTTGATTTCGGACTCAGCGAAATCTATGATATTCGCATGCTGGATTCCCTGGCCTTTGTTTTTTTTCAGGATGGTCAGGATGTGGGGATCATGAAGTTTTTATATGATGAGGGTTGGGAATACCGGGACAGTTTCCGAAATTTCCCGCAAGGGACTGGCACAATTAATTGTTTCATTCCAAATGACTCGACTCTTTTCCTTGGTACGGACAATGGGATCTGGGAAGGTGACTTAAAGAATAACTTGAAAGATCCAAATCAATGGTCTGTAATACAAGGAGATATTGATATGGAAGTCTCATCCTTGGCGCTCACGGATTCTTCTCTGGTTTTTTCATCCAAAACAGCCATATACAGATATTATCTTAAAACAGGTGTTTGGTCCGAAATTGAATTTTCAGAAGATTTTTCGAATGTAAATACCGTTTATTTGGATGGTGAAGATTATTGGATTCTGGATAACAAGAAACTTTATTTAAAGACTACCCATACCGACACTATGTTATATGACCGGTTCACATATTCATCCATAGCGTCATCAACAAACCAAGTCGCTCTTGGAACCAGTGTCGGGTTTGTATTTGTTGACAAACACACAATTGAAGATTCACTCATTATTTCCCGATTTATTCCTAATGCACCGGTGACTAATAAATTTTCTGCAATTACTGTTTTGGACGATGGGAGGTTTGTTGGAGGGAGCAACCATGGTATTTCCATATACAGTGATAAGGGCTGGAGTAATATTCTGGAAATTAAAACAGAAGGTACGAGTACAATCAATGCAAACTATGATTATACTAGTTTTATAGCGGATACGATTTCCTACGATTTTGGTGAATATGTTGCAGATATTGAACAAGGCCCGGATGGATTATTATATTGTGCGATTCGCGGGACTAGAGTGTATCTAGGCAATCCACCAAGATGGAGCGGTGGGATTCTTGTTATGGACATTGATGATCCCGAAAGTATAATGCGCATTGATACAACCTATTTAAGCTATTTTAACACTAATTCAAATCCCCGCCCTTATATGGTAGTTCTAGATATCGAGTTTGATGATTCTGGAAACATGTGGGTGGCAAATCCCTACGCTATCAATGGCAACAATCCCGTTCATGTGCGTTCTCCTAATGGTGAATGGAAGCATTTTGGATCTGCTGAAACCTCCACGAAAATCAGTCAGTCGCCTTGTTCCATAACCATAGATTCCTGGAGCAGGACTTGGGTTTCTGCATTTCAGGCAAGTGAAGCAAATCCAGGGAATCTTCCTAATGGTGGAATCTTTATGCTGGATTATACTGGTGATCCAATTAATCCAGAATCATTCACATGGGAAGAAATCCAGGGAGAAGGAACGATCTGGTCTCTGGCTATGGGTAGAAATGATCGCCTGTTTTACCTGACGCCGACAGGGCTGAACTACTACGATATTCGCGATGGTCAAAGTCTGATTATGCGTGAAAACACCTATGCTTATTTCCCGAATATTTCATTTGGTAAGGGAGCAGAACTTAAAATGGATTCTCATGGCAATGTTTGGACACATTCACCTTCCCAGGGGGTTCATATTCTATTGGAGAATACAACTTATTGGCCAGACATCAACGGTTTTCGTATGTCGAACAGTCCACTTTTATCCGATCAAGTCAATGATATTGCCTTTGATGAAAAACGAAATCTAGCATATATAGCCACTAGCAAAGGTGTGAATGTATTGTGCATCCCATTTGGACAGGAAAAAACCACTTATTCCACTGTCAGGGTATTCCTGATCCCATTTTTCATTCCGTCTGATAATCCCATGAAGGTGGATGGACTACCATACGAATCATCGATGATGGTCA
>CAYNPR010000161.1:0-3984 GCA_964399115.1 uncultured bacterium
TTATTTCATCCGACCCATCAAAACTAGAATACAAAAGAATGATCTTATTGAAATATTTATGTTTAAATAAGTTTTCCTTTTTATAATCTTAAAATAATAAATTATCAAAGACTATCCCCGGAAAAGGAGAATATTATGGATCGTAAATTTTATTTTGGTTATTTTATTTTATTTATTGCTGTTGGTCTTGCCCGGCAACCACAGGGAACCAACCCACCGAACCAAACACAGTCCAATCGCGATCCGCATGAAATCGAGATTGCACCGATCAATATCAATGACATGGTTTACTGGATCTATAAAAGCTCGTGGCGTACCACCTTGGGCAGTCCAAATGGTGTCCAGGCAGATTTTCCAAAAGGAACCGGTGGTGCAATATATTCAGATGGAATCGTCTGGGGAGGTATGGTCAGTGATGGAAATTCACAGTCACCTCGGGTAGGAGGCACGACCTATGATGAAGGTGTTAAGGCTGGAGTGGTTCGGTACGATGATGACGGAAATGTGATCGGTTCAACCCACCCTGACGATCACCATATCTGGTGGATACGCCCGAATTATGAAACGGCTGATCTTACGGAAGATGCATCTATGATCTTTCAAACGGACAATCCATCTAATAATGAGATCCAAGAGATCTATGATAACTATGCCTATTTCTGGCAGAACTGGCCCACGGAATGGGGCGCTCCCTATGATGATGTGGATGGGGATGGAAATTATGATCCTGATACAGATATTCCTGGTGTGCCCGGTGCGGATCAGACGATCTGGGTTGTCGCCAACGATGTTCCTGAAATTGTAGATGATAACGGTAACCAGTATGCTGAGTGGAATACTACTATTGATCTCTATGGTTCAGACCCAATAGGGATTGAATTACAGGTCACGCTTTGGGCCTATAAATCTGAAGAAGGCGCACCATTGAACAACACAGTTTTTAAAAATGTTAAGATAAACTATACGGGGTTGGTTGGCGGACAAGCAGACGCATCCTTGGATTCTTTTTATATTTCTCAGTGGTCCGATCCTGACCTGGGAAACTACATGGATGATTACGTGGGGGTTGACGCAGATCGCTCACTGGGGTTTGTGTACAACGGGCAGTTAAGAGATGATGTATTCAATGATATACATGGCATGCCCACGCCGGCTGTTGGCTATGATTTACTATTAAGCCCCACCGGTGAAGGAGAAGCGTCCCTATCTTCTTTCAGCTATTTTGGTAATGACGCTGATATAAGTGATCCTGATCAAGGTAGTTATGATGGGTCGCTTCAGTTTTATAATCTGATGCTGGGTTTACAGCCCCGCCCTGAATTTCCTAATGGAATACCCTGGATCGATAACAACACGGGCGAACCCACCATTTTCCCGCTTTCTGGAGATCCCGTGTATGGTACGGGGGACCTGGATGGGATGGTCCTGGATCGGGGTGACAGACGATTGGTTATGAGCTCCGGTCCACTAAGTCTTGGCCTGGGTGATGAAGTTGAAATGGTCGTCGCTCTTTCGGGTGCGGTTGGAGACAACCATCTTCATTCGGTGCATAAACTGAAAAAGGACAATACGAAGATACAGGCTGTATTCAACTCTGAGTTTCACTTGGGGGATTACCAGCTTATCTTGGGAGATCCTGTTGATGGTAATCGCAATATTCAGGTGAGTGTGGAAACGGATGGAATCCCAACAGGAATGACGTGTTTAATTTCGGATTATGAAGGGACAAACGTTGTTAATGAATCCCTGTTTGATGATGGAGCCCATGATGATGGAGATGCTGGGGATGGTATTTATTCGAATAATTTTGATTTACCCATTGTTTCAGGTGCATACACCATTGAACTAACGTTAAATACGTCTGAAGGTGTCATTATGGTTGGCACCCTGGGAAATATTACAACCGACGGGCCTATAGAAGCCACAGGCTATCAGATCGCTATCGATAACCTGAATGATGATGGGCACGCCAACCCTGGTGAATACGTGTATTTTAATTTTGAATTCACTAATGGTGGTATTCATGCACATTCTAATTTGTCGGCAAATGCCACTTTCTCCTACGATCTAGAGTGGCAGGGAGATTATTATTTGGATATTCCCGATCTGGATGCCAATCAATCAGTGTTCATGGATTTTGATTTGGATAATCCCTTTACCTATACTTCAGCTAAGATTCCTGATGATGCTGACCCGGGTGATTCGTTGACTATTACCCTTCTTATCCGAGATGGCTTTGGAAATTCTTGGACTTCCGAACAAACGGTCATTGTTGAAGCGTTTGATGAGCAACCATCGGACTTGGCCTTCATGGACCATGTTGAAGGAAGTGGTGGTGGTGAATTTGGCTACAGGGTTGCCTATCCTTCACAAGCCACAGATCATACCTATGAAGTGACCCTGGAAACCTATGACTGGAACGATGACAGGGATGTGAGTCCATCTACCATCAGCGGAATAGGATATGAGTTGACAAGTGACCCGCACATAACATTAGAATTCCATGTGGATATTGTTTCCCCGGATTATAACTATGCGGATGGTGTTCGCCTCATATTTCCGGATGATGTGGAGATACTGGGAGCGAATGAAGAATTCTCTTCCGTGGTTTCAATGGTTTCCGGAAATGAAGTCATGTTTGGCGACAGTTCACTATCTACGGGAGGTTTTTTTGGTGGTGGAGAGATCCTTTTTGTCTATATCGATTCTTCAGCCCAAGCGCCGATCGATATTGATTATATCATCTATGATGATGGCTGGGCCCAATGGTGGTGCGTTGATAATTGTGAAACATGCGAATCCTATGGTATTGGATTTGACTGTGACGGATATGTAGTTACGGAGATCCAGAACGCGGAAGGCAGTTTAACAATCACGGATATATCAGAATACCCTTACTCGGATGGAACGCTTTTATTAAATCTTACGGATTTGAACACTGGCGAACTACTGTTGGATGGGTATGATCTCCCTGATCCGTTAGGGATAAACATGCCGATTATCGATGGATTCAGGATCTATAAAGGCACTGCAGTGTATGAAGCTCTACCAACCTTTTCCGAATACTATTGGTACGGGGATGGATACTATGATATTGCTGATTACTGGCAGTACGGTTGGGCAGAGAGTGCCATGGCAGTGGATACCTGGGGCTCAGGAACAACGGATGGTAATTTGCTTTCCCGCGATATTCAGATCCGTTTCACTGGTGTCTACGAAGACTACCCGACCGAAACGAATGGATTATGGTATTACCAAATTCAAGAAGGAACGGGATCATCCGCATGGATCGATGGTGCAAGATACTACGATCTAGGTTCACAACATCCTGACCCGAATAACCCGGGAACTGGTGAGCCTTTCAGACTGCAGATTCCATTTGAAGTTTGGGACATGGAAGCACCGGATGGCCCCCAGCAGATTGATATCACAATCTATGATCGTATACAACAAATGACTGATGGTGATACGGTTTATGCATTCAATCCCTACAATAGAATGTATACGCATTTCATCCATAAGCCACACGCAGAGTCAGCCGCGGATGAATCCATGGATGAAAGTTTATTAACCTGGAACCTGGTGTGGTGGGAAACCGATTGGGTCAATGGGGACACCATTGACATTTTGTATAACTGGTTAATCAGCCCGCAGGATGTTTACCAATTTACACCTTCGAATATTTTAGGTTTGGACAATAATAAATTGGTTCCGGATCATTATGCATTATCCCAGAACTATCCGAATCCTTTCAATCCCATAACACAGATAAAATACTCAATCCCAAAAGGAGGGGTTGTGGAACTGGTTGTCTACGACGTTCTTGGTCGTGAAGTGCGTCGCTTGATTAATACTAAGCTCCAGGCAGGGAACCATGTTGCGGTCTGGGATGGAAAAAACCATTTTGACAAACACGTTGGCACGGGAATGTATTTTTATCGGCTGAAAGCCGGGAATTTCGTAAAGACCAGAAAAATGATCTTA
>CAYNPR010000162.1:0-3984 GCA_964399115.1 uncultured bacterium
CAAGTTCAGTTGGAGCTTTTTTTGGTCTTTTTCATCAATCTTGATCTGGCAAAGACTGCCAAATCCGGTATTGACACCGTATATGGTCTTTCCCGTTTCAAGCTGAGCAAGAAGTCGTTTATGGGAAGATTCGAGGTTTTTAAGAGAATTTTGGGTCAGAGAAACGCGGATGGGACCCGAGAAAAATGGAGCAAAATCCCGGTAGGTGTACGTTTTTGGAGAAATCCGAAGTGTTTCCATCGGTGAATTTATGATGCGGCATCATTCCTTTCCAATGGAGATAATTAGTATTACACTATTGATTCCATAGAAGAAAAAACAGTCATTTCCACAGGAAGCGATTGTCTAAATATTTCGCCATATCTCTTTTTGACGATTCTGTTGTCCAAACAGATGAATTTACCCTCGTCGTAAGTGGTGCGTATCAGCCTGCCAAATCCTTGTCTGTACCGGATAGCGCATTCCGGCAAAGAATATTCCATGAAACTATTGCCGCCCATCCGATTAACAAAATCGGAATAGGATCTCACCAGAGGTTCGGATGGTACTTCAAATGGCAGTTTGACTAAAACCAATATTTCCAGAAGCTCGCCGGGTAAATCCACTCCTTCCCAAAAACTATTCGTTCCAAATAAAATTCCATTCGGTTGCCCATGCATTCCCTTTATGATTGCTGGTCGAGACGCACCCCTAATTTGCGCAAACAATGGGAGATCCCTTCCTCCGGGTTTCTCGCCAAGATAGTTTGCGGTGTCACTCAATAATTTTCTGGAAGTAAAAAGAACCATCATCCTTTTACCGATCGTCTGGTGTAAATAATACACAAGGTCACCAATTTTCTCAGGATCATTGGAAATTTCACGTGCGCCCCCATATTGGAAGTAAGTGACTTGCTCATTATATAAAAATGGACTTAAAAAATCTCCAGTATGAACGTTCCCAGAGTCTTGTAATCCAATTCTCCTTAAAAAATATCCAAATTCACCATTCACCTTCAACGTAGCCGATGTGAGCAAACAGTGGGCAAATCGCGTGAAAAAGGTTTCATTCATGGTTTCCGCTACATCGATGAGAGATGTATGCAGCGAAAGTACCAATTTCTCTTTGGACGTATTTCGATTGCTGAATTCACCTTCCATCCAATACACCCACTCATTGTTCTGCCCTTCCGTTAATCGAATCAAGGATTTCATTTGTGTATCGATGGTCTCAAGGCTACGATCTAATACCGAGTGAAGTACGGTATAATCAGACCGAGTCGGATCCATTTCCAAGACTGCTTTTCTTAACTTGTCCAACAGAGCCAAAATCGTCTCCAAGCTCTGCTTCAAGGTAAATAATTCCCCCGTCAATGAACCATAAGCCTTTTCGACGTTTCCTAAGATCGGTTTGTCCTGATAAGCTTTCGCAGGCGTAAATCGATTTTCATTATCTTGAGTAACTGCCGCCATAAATTCCTTCAAATCCAATTTGGCTTTCTTGACCGAATCGATCAATGCTTCTCTGATGCTTATGACCTCGGGATTCAACTCGCCAATCTTGAGGATAATGTTGTTCCATCGTGCCGATCTAGGTGAAGACGGATCGACACTTTGGATAAGATAAGTTACATGGCCTTCACTCAACTCGATTTTGAACTGATCGTAGGCCGATTTTACCAAGTTATGAGCCTCATCCACGACCACAGAATTAAATGCCGGTAATAATCCCGGCATTGCGATCTCAGCCAAAAGAAGAGAATGATTGACAACGATGATTTTCGCCTGAAAAAGTGCCCTTTTCAGTTTGCCGTAAAAGCAACCATCATAACGGTTGCAAACCTCGCCCGTACAAAAACCGGGTTCACTGCAAATCGCAGATATCAGCCATTTTCGCCTCGAATTAAAAAATCCTGAACATTCGGACAAATCACCGGTTTTTGTCCAATAAAGCCAGAACAAAATAGAAATAAGAGCTTCAACGTCTCTCTTATCAAGCGTTTTTGTATCAGAGATAAGCCAGTTAAACCGTGTTTTACAGATATAGTTGTTTCTTCCCTTCATCATAACGGCTTTGATGGGTACGTCCAGGATTTCAGCCAACAATGGCAGGTCCTTGTAAAAAAGTTGATCCTGCAGATGTTTTGTATGACAGCCGATGACGGTTGGTCCTTCTTCCTCGTAATTGGGAATCTTTTTAATTGCTCCAAATAAATAAGCAATGGATTTTCCCAAACCGGTTCCCGCTTCGGCGATGCCAACACCTTTTTTATCTACCAAAGTTTCACACGCCATTTCTGAATATTTTATCTGATTTGGACGATATTCGAAATTTGGCAAAAATTCCTTTAAGAGCCCTTGATTTCCAAACACGTCTTCTACCGACAAATCAGAAACGTTTCGACTTCCGTCACAGCGATACATATTCGATTTCAACCCAGGATCACGATCGGATTTTAATAGACCGGATTTCAGATCTCCTCTTTGAGTAAGGACATTTCCAAGATCAATGTACAATTGCCTATTGGGGACGTTTTTTCCTTTAACCAATGAAATAACTTTTGAGATCATTTCCAGAGGATATCGAGACAGTTCTTCCAGTAAATGAATAAAAATAATGCCCGTGTTTTCCGTATCCTTCTCGGCACGGTGAGCACCTTTAGCCGACAATCCGTAATATTCAGATAAAGCGCCGAGATTAAAAACAGGGAGGTCAAACAACAAACTTCTACCCAATTGAAGCGTATCATATTTTCTATGATTGCCTTCCTCCCGACCATATCGCAAACATAGTTGAGTCAGAAATTGTTCATCAAACCCTATGTTATGTGCAACCAACGGGTCATCGCCTAAAAAGTCAAGAAAATCATCAATGACGCTTTCTTCTGTCGGCTTTGACCGGACCATCTCATTAGAGATCCCTGTGATGTCCGTGATCATAGCTGAAATGGGATTTTCCGGATTGACGAGTGTGACGTATCGGTCTGTGATTTTTCCATCTTCAAAACGGATCGCGGCAATTTCAATAATTCGATCAAAAGTTGGATCCAACCCTGTGGTCTCAAAATCAAATGCCGTAAAATGGGATAAATTAAGGGAGCTAAGTATTTCTGATTGGTTCAATGTTTTTTTTATTAAGAAAATAATATTTTAAAATAAAACATGGGACTTGATAGCTCATCCCGTGGAATTTCATTTGACAGCATGCCGGAAATAATATCCCGTACTTCTTCGTTTCGCTCACCCCGGTTGATCACAAAGTTTAGCAGGAACCTGTAACGGGCCAGGCTTTGTAGCTTGGTACTGGTCCGTAGTTCACTGCCTATCTCGCCCCACAACAGCGTATCATATTGGGAAAGCGACGATTCGGAAAAATCATCTTTTTCCTTGCATTTTGCGGCTACTTCCACGGCATATTTTCCGGAAACCATGGCATTTCCTATACCTTCTCCCGTAAATGGATCAACCAACCCCGCCGCATCACCCGCCAGCATAAAACCGTTACCATGGTTTTTTCGGTGAATGCTGCCGAGAGGCAGATTCCAGCCCACTGGTTTTTCAAGCTTCTTTGCATTGGAAAACCTATCCTTGAAATATTCGGTCTGCGTCATTTCGTCCAGAACCTGGCGCAAGGTTCTATTCTCTTTTTTTGCATCATTCTTACTGAGCCCGAGTCCGATATTTGCCCTGCCTTCACCGGCGGGGAACAGCCAGAAATAGCCCGGATTCAGTTCCTTCACGTAATGAAGCTCAATCTGGTCCGTTAATCCCTCCACCCCTTCGTAATAACACCTGAGCGCCACTGAAGTATGCTCCATGTCCATTTCATATAAGCCCAATTTTCGGGCCACAATGGATGTGGGACCGTCACACCCTAAAACAATGGGCGCTCTTATTTCCTCTTCATCTCCACCGTTTGTCTTTCCCCTGACACCCACAACACAATCGTTTTCAAAAATAAGATCCTGAACGGTAAATCCTTGCCTCGTATCTGTCACTGCATCTG
>CAYNPR010000163.1:0-3968 GCA_964399115.1 uncultured bacterium
AAACTCAAACCAACCATCAAGAAGATCAATGAGATGTCGTCAGGTAAGGTGTACTCAAAATTGAAAAGCGATCTACCGCACAAGGAAACACGGGACTACCTGTCCAGAGTGACGGATCGAATGGCGTATTACAATTCTTATAACTAAATCAAAAAATTAGAATAAACTATGATTCATAGCACATGAATATGTATGGCGGTACGATTTTAGAAGGTGCACTATATTATTGTGCTGCGGTGACGGGTTATTTCAGTCATCTATTTTTTGATAAAAAATTATTATAGATTATTCAGACATAGCATTCCCTCCTGGGTGCAGTTTTCAATAATGTCTTATCGTCAAATTCCAAGACTCTGGATTATTTGACCATAACGTAGTTTACTTCAACAGTTTCTCAATCACCCTTATCATGTCCTGATATTCCTGTGCTTCAAATAATCGGGTCAGGAATACTATTTTTCCATCCTGATTGATAACGATATTTCGGGTGACGCCAGCTTCCTTGGCGGCAAATAGCCCAAAAATATTAGCACCGGGATCCAATATAAGGGGATAAGTGGTTTTCATCTCCTTTTGGAATTTGATCACTGTCTCCAACGGTTCGTCCCGATCAATTCCTAACAGGAGTACACCTTTGTCCTTAAACGCCTGCCAGACGTCTTTTTCAAGGTGCGGCATTTCCTGGCGGCAAACGGAACACCAACTGGCGGTGAATTGCAACACGACAACCTGCCCACGAAATTCGGATAATTTGACTTTTTTTCCTGTGGTGTATTCCATGGTGAAATCCGGCGCCATATCGCCAACATCTACAATATAACCCCTGTCATCCGGCGTTTTTGAATAAACGATCCCAATGAGTAGAATAACTTTAATTATACGAATGCTAAACGTCAAAACCCTGGTCCTTCATCCATGCGTCATTGGGAAACTTGGTCATGTAGTTCCGTATCCCGTCTGGAAGCAGGACCAGGCATTTCTGGCCCTTTGTCAATTGTGTTGCGAATTTCAGGGCCGCGATCACGGCAGTTCCCGATGAGCCGCCGCATAAGAGTCCTTCTTCTTTGATGAGTCGTCTGGCCATTAGAAACGACTCTTCATCTTGGGTCTTTACGTATTCATCTACGAGAGAGTTGTCAAGGACGTCAGGGAAAAAATCGTACCCGATGCCTTCTACCAAGTAGGGTTTTACTTCCGTTCCGCCGCCTAGAATGGAACCCACAGGATCTGCTCCGATTACTATTATATTTGGAATTTCTTCCTTCAGTCGTTTTGCGACGCCGGTGATGGTACCGCCGGTGCCGACACCAATTACAACCATGTGCAAATCTGTGCCGAAATCATCCAGTATTTCCTGTGCAGTCCCATCATAATGGGCATCCGGATTGGATGGATTTGCATATTGGTCCAATATGTGTGAGTTGGGAATGTCTTTATTTAGCTTTTTAGCGATCCCTATATGACTCTCCGGGTCGTCAAATGCAGCTTCTGCAGGCGTCCTTACAATTTCTGCACCTAATGCTTCCAGGGCGATCTGTTTCTCCTGGCTCATTTTTTCCGGCATGGTGATGATGCATCGATACCCTTTTACGGCGGCGGCCAATGCCATGCCTTGACCCGTATTCCCAGACGTGGGTTCTATAAGAACGTCACCTGGCTTGATTCGACCGGACTTTTCCGCATCCTCAACCATTTTCCAACCAATCCTGTCCTTCACGGAGCCCGCAGGATTAAAAAATTCGCATTTTGCAAAAAGCTCACAGTCCAATTCGATGCCGATTTTGTTCAGTTTGACTACGGGTGTATCACCAATCGTGTCCAATATTGATTTATATATCATTTGATACCTTTTTAAAAAGTTCTCATTTTCTATGAAAAGTTAGGAATAAATTAAAGGTCTCAATTGTACCTAAACGTAAAAAACATCCATGATTAATAAAGCAAACAAGTTAACCGGTCCTTTTTTGGTTGGTCTTCGTAACAAATTTCGCGTTATTGCCGGAGATGATCAACTCATTGATCGTAGTGAATTTCAGCAGGGTATGGAGATCATTAACGAAGAAATTTCCAACCGGCTTTTTGATATCTTTGATAAGGACAAGGATGGAACCATTGATTTTTCTGAATTCATGGAAACCATTGAATCAATCGTGGATGGTACGGAACTGGATAAAATACGATTCGCCTTTAACCTTCACGATCTGGATTCCAGTGGATTTATTGATAAAAACGAATTGAAGCTTTTCATTGAGCAAAGTTTTATCGAGAATCAGTTGGATTACGATGAATTTCAATTGGAGCTTCTGGTGAACGAGTTCTTTAATAGGGCGGATGTGGATCATGACCAAAAAATTGACTTCAATGAATTTCTTAAAGTCGCAAAGGAATATCCTGATTTCATTTCAGGATTTACCGTCAGTCCAATTGCCTGGTTGAATCCGGAAAGGTATGAAAAGTCCGGTTCATCTCGTAAACTTAAAAAGAATAATATTTTTCGCCCCACCATCCAAGTCCAGGATATTGGAGCACTGCAGTGGCTGTTGATTCCTCGGCTGATTTTTTTATACAACGTTTTGGTGAACCGTAAAAAGAATAGAAATTTTGTGGACTTGAAGGCGATCCATTTACTCCCCTCTAAAATCTTGGAATTCACGATTACGAAACCCGAAGGATTTACGTTTACCCCCGGTGACTACATTTACGTGAATTGTCCGCAAATTTCCCGGATGGAATGGTACCCGTTCAACATCATTCATCATTCGGACGACGATAACCTGATTTTACACGTTAAGACAAACAATCGATGGACGAACAAACTCTATTATGAAACCGTGGATGGTTTGGGAAAAAACAAAGAATTGGATTGGACCATGCGTGTTGATGGCCCTTACGGCTCATCCAGTAATAGAATTCTGGAAACGGAGCATGCGATTTTCATTGGGGCAGATCATGGCATTTCAAGATTTGCACCCATTCTTCAGGATATCGCCATGCGCCTGAAAGACGAACCGGAAAAAATAAAACTTAAACGGATAGATCTTTTTTGGCTCAATCTCAACGATTCATATTTTGAATGGTTCACAAAACTTCTGAATGATTTAGAGTTCCCGGATCCAAAAAGATTCTTTAATTATCATATTTATTTTGTTGATAAAAGCGCGGAAGAAATGCAGGATAAAATGATGTACATCTCGACAAATGCCAATAATCTGAAAACAGACGTCAGGCTCATAGAAAACCTATGGGACAATTCGAGATTTGGACTACCCGATTGGGATAGGGAATTGGAAAGAATACGAAGGCAACACTCGGAGTTTGAAGCCCGCTTGTTTTTTAGCGGCCCCTTGAAGTTAAAGGGTGATCTTAAATCAATCTGCAGTGATAACAATATCGAGTTTTTTCAGAAAAATTTTTAATGGGTCTGTTATTAAATAAGATTGCAATCGTTACGGGGGGAGGCCGAGGAATCGGGAAAACCACCGCAGGCCAGTTTGTGGAGGAAGGCGCAACAGTCGTCATTGCGGAGTTCGATGATAAAACTGGTCGGAATTGCGCAGATACGTTGGGAGAGAATGCATTTTTCCATCTAACCGACGTCAGTGATGAAAAAAGTGTCAAAGCGCTCTTTGATTATGTGAAAAATGAATTTGGTCGGCTGGATATCTTGGTTAATAATGCCGGTATCCTGGCTGATTCCACCTTGAAAAAACTGGACCCGGATCAGTTCGATGCCGTGCTCAACGTAAATCTTCGCGGGACCTATCTCTGCGGGAAGGCAGCGGCGGACATCATGGTGGAGCAGGGGAGCGGCGTTATCCTGAATGCAGCATCCGTTGTGGCGCACAACGGGAATTTTGGCCAGACGAATTACGTAGCCAGCAAGGCGGGCGTCATTGGAATGACGAAAGTTTGGGCCCGTGAATTGGGAAAGGAGGGAATCCGGGTTAATGCCATTTCCCCTGGGTTCA
>CAYNPR010000164.1:0-3966 GCA_964399115.1 uncultured bacterium
GGAAAGGATGGGTGCATAAAGAATTATTTAATACGATGGACAGGCTAAAATCGGAAAATGAGCCATTTGCCATCGCTACAGTCATTGCTGTAAAAGGATCAACGTCGGCAAAAAACGGTAATAAGGCCATCTATGACCGGAACGGAAAACGAGTGATCGGTTATATTGGTGGCGGTTGTGTTGAAAATCGTGTTGGTCAAACCGTTGTAGAATCTCTGGCCGATAACCAGACGAGGATGGTTGATGTGAACCTGGACAGTGATGATATGAAATTAGGAATACCGTGTGGAGGCATGATGACAGTTTTTGTAGAACCCCAACAAAGTTCACCAACCATTCTGATCAGAGGCATGGGGCGTGTGGTGGAAGTCCTGGCTGAAATGGCCAGTCTGCTAAACTTTAAGGTATTGATCCAGACCCAGGAAGATGAAAAGGATCGATACAAACTGGCTGATCAAATCATCACGGATCCCCTGGAGCTGGATGACATAGATCACAAGATCGATTATTTCATTTTGGCGACCCATCACCGTGATGACCACAAACAGGCATTATCAGCTTTGGAAGCAGGCATTAATTATGTGGCGGTCATTGCAAGCCAGAAAAAAGCAGGATTGATCAAAGATCATTTGAAGGAGAATAACGTTTCAGATGAATTGTTGGCTCGTTTTCACTCACCTGCGGGATTGGATATCAATGCGCAAACCGCTGAAGAAATTGGTTTAAGCATTATGTCCGAAATTGTAATGCACCGGAATTCCGGTTCCGGAGAACCCATGGGGAATTAAATTGGCCACTCCCGTTTATCTAGATAACCAGGCAACAACGCCTGTGGATCCCGATGTTTTGCAGGCGATGATGCCTTTCTTTAAAGAGAATTATGGGAATGCCGCCAGTGTTCACCATTCCATAGGGCAGGATGCGAAAGAGGCAGTTGAGCGATCCAGGACTCTATTGGCCGATGCACTGAATGCACGGTCTAAGGAGATCATATTTACCAGTGGTGCCACAGAATCCATCAACCTTTCCATTCGTGGTTTTTGCAAGTATTATGAAGAAAAAGGAAAGCATCTCATTACCCAATCCACGGAACATAAAGCCGTGCTGGATACAGTCGAATCTCTAGCTCAAGAGGGTTGGGATATCACAACTCTTTCGGTGAACGAGGATGGGGTGGTTGATCCTGAGTCCATTCGAAAGGCAATAAGGCCGGATACGGTTTTGGTCATTGTCATGCATGCCAACAATGAGATCGGGACGATCTATCCAATTAACGAAATTGGCGCCATCTGTAAAGAAAAGGATGTACAGTTTCTTGTGGATGCCAGTCAATCATTCGGCAAACTGCCCATTGACGTAAATGAAATGAATATTGATCTGCTCGCTGCCACCGCTCATAAAATATATGGACCGAAAGGAATTGGTATGTTATACGTAAGGCGGAAAGATCCAAAGGTGGAATTGGTCACACATATGACAGGTGGTGGCCATGAATTTGGGTATCGTTCCGGAACGTTACCCGTTCCCCTAATCGTTGGGTTTGCCACGGCTACTGAAAAATGCCTGGAAACTATGGGTATTGAAAATGCCAGACTGAGAAGACTTCGCGATAAAATGATTAATGAAATTGCCGCTGCTCATCCTGAAGTCATTTTGAATGGAAGTATTCAAGATCGCTTATCCAATAACGTCAATTTTTGTTTTCCAAATATTGATGCTGAGACACTTATTATAAAAATGAAAGGGATTGCCTGTTCCACAGGTTCAGCATGTACCAGCGCAAATCTTGAGCCATCACACGTGGTAAAAGCATTGGGCCGAAGTAATGAATTGGCCCATTCAGCAATCAGATTTAGTCTGGGAAGATTTAATACAGATCAAGAAATAGAATACGCAATTAAGGAGATCATTGATACGGTTTCAGTCATAAAAGAAAAATCTCCGCAACAACAGTTGATGAATGCTTAAATTGGATAACACATTTTTTTATTAGAGAATAATTTGGTTCTAATAGAATAATAAAAATGGTGCTCTCTTAGCCAAAAAACCTAAGTCCATTACCAGTTGGATAAGGTTTGCGGCCGGTACGGTTCTGATGGAAACGTCGGAGTTTGCTCCCGATTCTTACATGATTGTAGGATGAATTGGAATGAGAATGGAAAAAATAATACATATCCGTCCAAGGGTGGTTCCCAGAAATTTATCTGTGAATCCGCCCATCACTGACCACTTCGGTCGCACGTTTAATTATCTCCGCCTTGCAGTTAATGAAAACTGCAACCTTCGATGCGTTTATTGTATGCCGGAAGAAGGGATTGATTTTCGTGACCAGCACCAATTACTTAGCACAAGTGAAATTTTTTCTTTAATTAAAATCACATCTCGAATGGGTGTCTCTAAAATACGATTTACGGGTGGAGAACCCTTGCTTCGGGACGATTTACTAAAGCTCATTCGCTTTGCAAATGAAACTGAAAGTGTTGATTCAATCCATTTAACAACCAACGGATTATTGCTCAGCAAATATGTCGAGTTACTAAAAGGCGCTGGTTTATCCGGAATAAATATTAGTCTGGATACGCTGAACCCTGAAAAATTCAAAACCATCACCCGACGGGATGGGTTGAATTTGGTTTTGGATGGACTTGAAAAAGCGATTCAATCGGGAATCTCATCCATCAAAGTGAATGTGGTGGCCATGCGGGATTTCAATGATGATGAAATCCTGGATTTCGCTGAATTGACCAAAGAATATGACATTACTGTTCGGTTTATTGAACTCATGCCATTTGATGCACATCAGATCTGGAAAACGGGGAAATTTTATCAGGCAGAACAGATCGTTTCTGATTTGAAAGCTCGAACCGAAGGATTGAACCCGGTTGATGGCTCATCCACAGAACACCATGTATTTCGCATCGATGGGTATAAGGGCAAGGTGGCTGTTATTCCGGCCTATTCCAGGAGTTTATGCGGTGAATGCAATCGCATTCGCATTACGGCGGATGGAAAATTGTTAAATTGTTTATACAGTCAAAAAGAAACCAACATTCGAGACGCCATCCGCAATGGAAAATCTTATCGAGAGATCCAAGGGATGATAAGACATGCCATGTATGAAAAGTTTCAAGATGGCTGGGAAGCACAAAATCAGGGAAAAACTAAACGAGAATCCATGACCCAAATAGGGGGATAATATGAAAGAATTTTCACATTTAGATAAACAGGGCAACGTCAAAATGGTGGATGTGACGGATAAGGTCAGTACCGTTCGAACGGCAAAAGCGAAAGGAATAATCTTTTTGCTGCCAGAGACTATTTCAGCTATTCAGGATGATGCACTTCCCAAAGGCAATGCGTTCACAACAGCGAAGATTGCCGGGATTCAAGCAGCGAAAAAAACAGCTGAACTCATTCCCATGTGTCACCAGCTCAACCTATCTTCTGTGGATGTTGAATTTGACGTTCAAACGGAAAGTATTGTGATAAAGTCCATCACAAAAACGAAGGAAGCTACTGGCGTGGAAATGGAAGCGCTGACGGCTGTGTCCATTGCCGCATTGACTATTTATGACATGTGCAAGGCTGTGGATAAAACCATGTCCATTGGTGAAATAAATTTGGTGGAAAAAGTGGGTGGAAAATCTGATCATGCTACGGAATATCGGCCACAAGTTGGTGTCATCACGATCAGTGACAGTGTGTCATCGGGAAAAAGTGAAGATAAGTCGGGTCCCTTATTAATTTCTGGGTTTTCTGATTCAGGCTGTCCTGTCGAACATAAGAAAGTCCTGCCTGATGGTTCCGATGAATTGACTTCCACAATTCAAAAATGGATTAAAGATGGAGTGGAATTAATTATTACCACCGGCGGGACAGGGCTAGGGCCGAGAGACCTAACCATTGAAACGTTGGAAGAAATTTTCGATTCCAAACTGCCCGGTGTGGAACAGGCACTTCATGCCT
>CAYNPR010000165.1:0-3927 GCA_964399115.1 uncultured bacterium
AAAAGGTCATGAAGCATCTCGATAGATACCACGAAGCTTACGGCGAGCATGGATTTAAAGTGCTGATGGTTAACCAGGATACCCCCCGGAGCCTTGGGAAGGTCAAGTCCTATGTCCGAAGTCAAAAACATACCTTTCACGTCGGCCTGGATCCGAATCAAAAGATTGCGAAAAAACTGAACGGATTGCTTATGCCAACGCTTATCCTGGTGGACAAAGATGGGACCATCATGTGGAGACATCAGGGCTACATGCCAGGAGAAGAAGTCGAAATTGAGCATCAGATCAGGTCTATATTGAATTTGGAGTCCGAGCCTCAAAGTCCAAAACCCTGAGAAATGAAACATTACCTTTGTTCAATTCTACTCTGCTCATTGGTGTGGGCAAACGACATTGATTATAACGCAGCCATTACAGCGAATTACGGTGATAATTATGATTTTTATTCCTATTCCGAAAACCGGATAGACCTGAACCTTTTTTATAAGGATATCCAGGCTTGGATCCAATATGAGTATTCTCACCCGCCTGAAATAGGTTTTCCAATCAATAGGACCCGCAAATATCGCTTAGAATACCTTACTGATAATATTACGATAAAATTGGGTGACCTGTATGAAATATGGGGCAGAGGTCTTGTTTTAAACCAGTTTGATGATCAGACCACAAATTTTGATAATGGTGTTCGCGGTTTGTTTTTGGGATATGCAAATGGTCCACTCAGTATGAGCTACATAGACGGCAAGTCGGATATTTGGCTTTTTGGTCCCGATCCCAGAGTCCCCTTTTTTCATAATTCACATAATATTTCAGCAAACCAGGTTCAATATGTGTGGAACTCAGTGTCCCTGGGACTCACCCAGCTTCATTCAAATGAAATTCACCAAAAAATATATGGAGATGCCTATGTTGACCACAAACTTAAAGGGATCCACGGTTCCTGGTCCATAAACAATGCTGATCTGTTTTTTGAATACGCAGATAAGAAGTCTTTTGAATCAGACAGCCTGTTTAAGAATGGATTCGGTTTTTATGGTAACCTGAATTTTTATTCAGGGAATTGGGGCTTATCCACGGAGTATAAACAATATTCGTTTGATAAGGGTCATACTGATTTTATTGCAGATGATTATGGGAATAGAATCGGTTTTCAAATGATGCCAACGTTGGGAAGAGAACAAAATTCAACACTCCTTGGAAGAGTGGTACATCAGTATAATTATAATGACGAGCGTGGTTATCAGGTTGAAGTTAATGGTGCGCTGCCACTGGGCTATACTTTGGTTGGACAGTACAGCCACTTGAGCAGGAATAATGAATGGTTGTCAAATACACCAATGGATTGGTTGGGACAGGAGATAGATGGATTTCTGCCTAGCTCAGAGGAATCGGCACTGCCTTACTGGGAATCTTATCAAGAAATCAGTGGCTACCATTTGAATGATAAACTGTTTTTTCGGATTGGTCATGGTTTCAATGAAGAAATTCTTAAACTGGTATGGTATTTCGATGGAATGCAGACAGATGATAATTCATTTTGGACTTATGACACTACATACGATTCGACATATTATAATTATGGATATGTCCAGGAAATAATTGATTCCAATTTCGTGGAAAGATTTTCAGACCCTTATGGCGTTGAGTCCAAATTGTGGCAAGAGAGTAGAGCCATTACGTTTCCTTTCGAATTATCTTATTCATTTGCCAATGGCTATTCCATTGGCCTGAACTGTGAATACCAGGAAAGGGTGAAAAGAAACGTTTCCCGGGGGAATGCCACAACATTTAATTATTCTGATTCCACTTGGTCATTGATCAATCCTGATAATCCGGATTCCTTTTATACTGATTATTCGACTCAGTTCAGTGACGGTATCAAACAATATGATACGCAATTCAATCGAATGATCTCACTGACTCTGAGCAAGGCATCCAAATGGTCCGTCACCCTGTCCCACGACCAAACAAATGCCTTCGAAGGGCCGCAACAGATAGACCCATACTACAATCCACTGGAAGCCTTGGTCTTTGGTGATATAAAATATTTCACCGGAGAAAGGGATAAAACGAACCCACCTGGCTTTGTCCAGAAACGGTGGTTGTCTATGGAGGTGGCCTACAACCTGTCGTCTTCTCAGAGGATATCGGTCATGTATGGTTCCATCCAGGGTGGTTTATTTTGCAGTAATGGCGTATGCAGGCAAATTCCAGCGTTCAATGATGGTTTAAAAATTTCCTACAGTGCCGTTTTTTAAAATTGAATCATTTATTAATAACAATTAGATTTCCATACGTATAATGGGGTTGTTATTATGATCAAAAAATCATTCATTTCATTTTTTCTTTTCACCACCGTTTTTGCCTTGCCGCTCCAGGAGGGAGATACCTGCCCTAATTTCACCGTACCGATCTGTGAAAACGGGGAAGGTGAATTTGATCTTTATACAATTTGCAATGGTGATGAAAACGGAGGCAACTACATGGTGACCTGGATCAATATGTTTACGTCTTGGTGACCAAGTTGTCAAACGGAGGCTCCGGTTACAGAAACAATTCATCAAGATTATCAAGACATAAATGCTCCCCTAGTTATTATTGCAAATGGCTGGGACTGGTCTTCCTATTCCTGTGAAGGATGGGCCAACACATTCGGCATTACCTACCCAATGTTGGATGGAGATCCAAATGGGGGACCTGCATGGGATCTTTTTGGGGAAGGTTACATTCCACATAACGTTGTGCTGGATCACAACATGGAAGTCGTATATACTGAAATTGGTTTTGACCAAAATGCACTCTTAGCAGCCATTGATGCCGCATTGGAGAACGTTCCAATGGATTTGGATGGAGATGGTTTGAATGATCCGGTGGACAATTGTCCGGACGTGTATAATCCCGGGCAAGAAGATATTGACGGCGATGAGCTTGGAGATGCCTGTGATAATTGCGACAATGCCAACGTGTGGGTATTGGGGAATACCAATGGCAGTGTCGATACGGATGGGAACGCCACCATAGATATTTTTGATATCCTGAGTCTCGTGGATATTATTCTTGATGGTGATGAAGAAAGTTGCGGGTATGAAGCCGCCAACGTTTCAGGGGATACTCACATCAATATCCTGGACGTTATTGCGCTGGTATCCATGATCCTCAATGGTGAGTTTGACAATACTGCAGCGGTCGCCGGCAACGGGACGTTTGATATTTTTCATTCGGATCTTGGCGACAAAGCGATCATCTCAAGTCCGGATAAAATCAGCGGATTCCAGTTTCAAGCCTATACAAATGACATATCAATAGCAGAGTTGAACAAGATTGTTCTCCCGGAAGGCTGGTCAATGAACTTTTCCGAAAATAACGGCAAGGTTAAGGTTCTTGTTTTTGATGCATCCGGTCAAAACCCAAGGAATAAAGTTGAATTGGAACTGTCTAGCGTTACGTCTTTTTCTTTTCAAAATACAATCGTATCCAGCCCGAAGGCAGGAGAGATAGTGGTCGCCTTCAGAGAGTCGCAGGCATTTGGCGATTTGGCGATTCCCGGTACACTAAAGATCCGCGAATTGTATCCCAATCCATTCAATCCCCTGTTGTCCATTTCTTTTGTCCTTCCCAAACAAACAGAGACTCGCGTTACGGTATTTAACACTTTAGGTGAAACAGTAGGCGTAATCATGAATGGAACTTTAATGCAATCAGGCTATCATACCGTTCAGTGGGATGCCGGCGATCAACCCTCGGGTTTGTATTTCATACAGGTCCAGACAGCAAACCATATCGATACAAAAAAAGCATTACTGGTCAAATAATTTATCCTAAATCCTCATTTCCTTTTCTAAATTCGGCGGCATTTTTAGCCGCCGAATTGGTTTTGGGGTGTCGTCTAACGGTAGGACACCAGGTTCTGGCCCTGGCAGTTGGGGT
>CAYNPR010000166.1:0-3925 GCA_964399115.1 uncultured bacterium
TTATCCTAAAGAACGATCAACACCAGTTGGCTGTACTGCATTCGTCCGCTACATTCTGGAAGCACTTATTTCAGCTGAATGTGATTTTGGAAAATGGTTATTTAAAACTGGAAGGCCTGCTGTCCAAAACAGGTAGTTATGGACGGGAAAAGCTGGTTATTGGCCGCCGCCAGTTCGAGGATGAAGCCGAAGCAGTGGGCAATCCTTCAGAAGAGATCATTTATTTTGACAAAGATTTATCTTGGGAGCTGGAGGTTAACAAATTTGTGGATTATATCTTGAATGATGAGCCGGTATTAGAAGGCAATTCTACCGATGCATACAATGCTATGGAACTGGTACACTGGTGTTATCAAAACAGCGGGTTTTCCATCTACCAAGCGGAGGCAAACTAATGGAAAGGGCCGTTATTCACAGTGACCTGAAAAAAGAGGAATTCCAACCCAATGACTTGCTGGAGAAATATTTGACCTTGTTAAACGAGGACAACAGGAAAATGTTTTCAGCTGGATCCCTTAAGGTAACATCCTGTCCTGTGACTGGTGAGCGTGAAGTAAAGAAATCCTTCCGGAAAATGGGCATGCATTACCAGATGAGTAAAACTTTGGGGAATATCTATCTGTCCCCGCGACCATCAATGGATTTACTTAGACAATTTTATTTTGAGTCCTCCGCGCGGGAGTTCTGGCATACTACACTGTGGCCCCAAACGGCTGAAGTTCGAAATGAAAAAATCATTCAGCCCCAGCTGGAGTGGGCTCATGGATTTATTTCCCAGTATTGCAGTCAAAAAAAACTACACATGGCAGAATTTTTGCCCAACCATTTGGGTTACGGCCTGGCTGCGGCGGAAGTATTTGCTGATTCGAATTATACCATGATTGAAGCTCTCTTCGACCCAGCCACAACGGTAGAAGATAATAATGATTTAGAGTGGGCCAAATGCGTAGAAGACGAATCCCTGGAAGCTGCTTTACTTTTCGAGGCCTTGGACCGGTCGCCGGATCCTGCCGGTCTGTTGGAAAACGTAAAGCAGTCGTTGAAGCCCGGTGGATTGTGCTTCGTGACCTGCCTGCTGTCGAGTGGTTTTGAGGTGCAGATACTGGGCGAGGATTCTGGAATTTTCGTCCCGCCTGAAAGAATGAACCTGTTTTCTTTTGAAGGGATGAAAGCCTTGATTGAAAAAGTAGGAGGCTTGGAGGTTCTTGAATTTAGTACGCCGGGCGTTCTGGATATCCCTAATGTCAAAATAAATCTGGATCGGGTGACTGACTCAGCCTTTTTTCTGTATATCTTGAAACAGCGTCAGGATGAGGAATTGGTCACTTCATTCCAGGATTTCTTACAGACGAACCAGTTGGGTACCTTCGGTCGACTGGCTTTAAGGAAACAATAATACAATCAAAAGGGAGTACGCGTTGGAATACGTAAAACGATATTTGCAGGAAGTTCAGGCTATTGCCAAATTAATTGATCTAGATTTGATGGAGAAAATGACACAGATCATCTTAGATGTGAAAACAAAGCAGGGTCGCCTCTTTTTCATCGGGGTAGGCGGTAGCGCTGCAAACTGCACCCACGCGGTAAATGATTTTCGCAAGATCGGCGGTATTGAGTGCTACACCCCCAATGACAACGTGGCTGAACTGACCGCCCGTACCAATGATGAGGGCTGGGACACGGTGTATGCTCCGTGGCTGGAATGCAGCCATTTGTGTGATAAAGATGCGGTCTTTGTTTTCAGCGTAGGTGGCGGCAGCAAAGAGAAAAATGTAAGTGTAAATTTGATACATGCCCTGGATTATGCCAAAAAAGTCGGGGCTAAAATATTGGGTGTTGTCGGACGAGATGGCGGCTACGCTGGTAAGGTGGCCAATGCCTGCCTGGTTATTCCCACCCAAAGCTCCGATACAATCACGCCTCATGCGGAGGCTTGGCAGGCTGTAATCTGGCACATGTTGGTTACCGAACCGCGCATCATGGCCATGTCCAATAAGTGGGAATCCATTACTCAGAATTAGTACTATGTCGAAAGGAATTAAAATACTGGGGATATCTGCATTTTACCATGACAGCGCTGCATGCCTAATAGAGGATGGGGAAATAATTGCGGCAGCACAGGAAGAAAGGTTTACTCGGAAAAAACATGACCAATCATTTCCTGCGAATGCTATCAAATATTGTCTTGAATATGGAAGTATTAAAGGACATGAGATTGATTTTGTAGCTTTTTATGATAATCCGTTTTTGAAATTTGAAAGAGTGTTCGCAACCTATTTATCTTATGCACCTGTCGGAATTCGTTCTTATATGAAAGCAATGACATTATGGATAAAGGAAAAATTATGGATTGAAGAATTAATAAGAAATCAACTGGCTTACAGTGGAAAAATCCTATTTCCTGAACATCATGAATCGCATGCAGCCTCAGCATTTTTTCCTTCTCCCTTTCAAGAGGCAGCATTCCTGACGATGGATGGTGTGGGTGAGTGGTCTACATCAAGTTTTGGTATCGGCAGAGATAACAAAATCGAACTGCAAGCTGATATTCATTTCCCACATTCGCTCGGATTACTTTATTCAGCTTTTACTTATTATACAGGATTCCGAGTCAACTCAGGTGAATACAAGGTAATGGGTCTCGCTCCATACGGGAAGCCAATATATAAAGATCTAATTTATAGACATCTTATAGATGTTAAAGAAGATGGCTCATTTAAAATGAATATGAAATATTTTAATTACTGCACTGGTTTTACAATGACAAATAGGAATTTTCATAAACTTTTTGGTGGTCCACCTCGCAAACCTGAAAGCAATCTTACTCAAAAAGAAATGGATTTAGCCCGATCTGTTCAGGAGGTAACGGAAGAAGTTGTTATAAAAATGGCAAGACACATTAAAAAGGAAACGGGAATGAAGTATATTTGTCTTGCTGGTGGTGTTGCGTTGAATTGCGTAGCTAATGGAAAACTTTTGCGTTCTGGTTTGTTTGATAATATCTGGATTCAACCGGCAGCTGGGGATGCTGGTGGAGCATTGGGTTGTGCTTTGTTGGTCTGGTTCCAGTATCTGAATAATCAGAGAATAACCGATAACAAGACTGACTTAATGAGAGGTGCTTATCTGGGACCTGAACATAACAATGGAAATATTGAAACTTATCTAAAAGAGAACAAATACCCGTATCAATTATTAACGGATGTTGAACTTCCTGAAAAAACAGCTGATTTACTGGCAAATAAAAAAGTAGTGGGTTGGTTCCAGGGACGCATGGAATTTGGCCCCAGAGCATTGGGTTCAAGAAGTATTATAGGCGATGCTAGGTTACCTGAAATGCAGAAAAAAATGAACCTAAAAATTAAATACCGAGAAGGTTTCCGACCTTTTGCGCCATCAATTCTAGCAGAAAATATTTTGGAATATTTTGAGATTGATTCTGAAAGTCCTTATATGCTTCTGGTCGCCAATGTACAAAAAGACAAACAGGTAGAAATGTCAGATGAACAAAAGTCATATTTTGGTCTTGAAAAACTGAATGTGGTACGGTCAGAAATACCGGCAATCACCCATGTGGATTATTCCGCTAGGATTCAATCTGTGAATGCAAAAACAAATCCACGTTACCATGAATTGATTACACGATTCAACAAAAAATATGGGTGTCCTGTTATCGTGAACACATCGTTCAATGTCCGGGGTGAACCGATTGTCTGCACCCCGAGAGATGCTTATCTCTGTTTTATGCGAACAGAGATGGATTACTTGATAATGGGAAATTATTTGCTGGATAAAACAGAACAACAGTCTTTAAGAAGTGATTCAGCTTGGCGCGAGGAATTTCCATTGGATTAATAATAAGATACTTTTTGATTCCTATTACTATTTCCTAATCATGAACATTATCCTAAAGTTTTTTTTAATA
>CAYNPR010000167.1:0-3924 GCA_964399115.1 uncultured bacterium
GGCTTTAGGATCAGCCTGAGCCGTCTCTTTTTCCGGTGCTACTCGTGCGTATTTTACACCATCAATTACAACAAAATCTTCTGCGGCACTAACGCCACCAGCTTCTACTTTTGCAGTAGGCTTCTGGACAACCGGTGTCGCTTTTTCTACGGCAGGCTTTGGAATATCCGGGTTAAACACATCCGGGAGCATTTGTGTCATTTCACCAGTCATAGGATCAAACACAGGTGGAAAAAGAATATCAGCCGTCACAGTGTTTATACTGCAGTCGTATTCAAACACCTTGCCAATCAATTTGGTAGATTTGATAGATATAATATCATCACAGGCATAATAGTATATATTTTCTCCAACCAGGATATGGACATGGTTCATGTACGTACCGATAAATTCCCCCTGGGTTTTTTGTCCGTTTTCTAGCCGAACCTGAACGTTGTCGTCTCCAAATAAGAACGAGAACGTCATAAAAAAAAACAAGATAAAAAATTTAGTCACGCACCTTTCCCGATATATCAATTTTGATTGGTTTATAAAACGCCCTGTACCCGGTAAAGCCCGCTAAACCCACCCCGAGAGAGGACACAACGCCCTTCATGTTCGCGTCTGGATTTGAGCGGACGATGATTACCCCCAAATATCCCGCAACGCCACCAAGCGCGCCCAGCCCGAATACCATAATCATATCTTTAAATTCCGGATCGACAAAAATGTAATTAACGCCGGAATGGTCATATGGAACGGGTGTTCCATGTTCGGAAATGATTATATTTTTCTCAGTGACGTCCAGCAGCACACCCTGGATGGACCTGGAGTTTGAACCCATAAACCGGATTGATTCTCCCAAATAGTCTCGCTTCAGGTTTTCAAGTCGAATGTTTCGAACGATCTGTAGATTCGAACCCGCCTGACCCGCCAGAACAGCCCAGCCAATCAAAGCGACTAAAACAGTTTTCTTCATATTCTGCTCTCAGGTTCGATAAACTAGAACTCAAAAAACTCCCAGTAAAAATCTATGTAAGGTTGTTGAAAATGAACCCCAACACGGAATGTCTCATTTACAGCGTAAAGTATGCCAAAATCAAAATCGATCATACTGACGTCTCCCTTGGGTGAATCCAGGGAAAAACTGGCAGATCCATCATCGCCAAAATAATCTTCCATGGTCTGCTCAAGATCCAATGTTTTGTAGCCATTGTCGATCCAGGCGGAGCCAACAAATTTCAGATTTGTTCTTAGGTCGTATTCCAGCGACAGCCAACACCGAAATGGAACCGTATATTTTCCGTCGTCACTCCAACTCACTTTAATTGTTTTGTCATCGAGTGTGGTTGTGGTTTTAAGCCAATCATCGCGCTTAACGAATGCATTGCTGACCCTGGCTCCTGCGGACCATCCCACCTTTCCCCGGCCGGTTGGGTTGACTCTTCGAGATGAAAAAACAAGAAATGCAGTAGCGTAGAGAATGTCCTCCTGATCCTTTTTCATTATGTCGGCAACATCAATCTCGGTTTCATTTAAGGCGAATACGCTGTCGTCTGCGGTGGTGATGTTGACGGCATGCGAATATTTTCCAACGACACTGTTTGTGCTGTAGGCGCGATGCAGGCCGATTCCCCAAGATGCGGCAACCTCTTTTTCCGCCGATTTACGATGATAAAATCGCATCCGGGGATGGAGGTTTAGGTCTCCGCTAAAATTCGATCCGAATTTTGTTGTGATCATGAACCGTTCCGTAAGTCCATATCCTATGGATAGGCCGCTTAAGTAAAAAGTGTTCCCGGAAAGAGGAAAGGCCGTTGGATCCATAAAAACGCTTATGAGCTGCGCTTCACCTTGATAGAATTTTCTCCGATCCTCGGATTGACGATCCAGGATGCCGCCATGGTAGCGTTTCATGGTGCGGATGTCCCGTTTTTGAACGATTGCGTCACCAAAAGTTGTGCGAACGATGAATTCTTCAACCGTTTCGCCAATCATGACTCCCTTGAACAGTTCACCTTTTTTGTTGGTGATTTCTGCGGTTTCAGACAGAAATTGATTGGATGGAATATTGAATGTACCGCTGGTTGTTTTTAGGGAGACAAGATCATCTTCAATAGACATAATTTCACCGTTTCGAACGGTGCCATCGCTGAAATGAAAAAGTTTTTTCATGCCGGGCTCCAGTAAGGACGCCGTCGTCAGGTCCATTGTTGTGCCGGCCGATTGTTGTTTTGCCACAGTTCCGGCCTGAAAAGCCTTGATGACGTCCGCTCCCTCGGTTCGGGTAAGGCCGTCAATGGATTTTCCATATGTCGTAGCCAGATATGTGTCCAAGTCCTGAGAGTCGTAACCGCCCGATGTGGCCAAAGACCTTATCGCCGTTTTCTGCCCAGGAAGGATTGTCCCATCCTGAGCCACCAAGAAAGCGACCAAAAAGAACAGCGCTGTGTATTTTATTAATTTCATGATTATTTTCCTTTGTTCTTTATCGTTGTATGCAAAGCTTAAAATGCGCCACGAAAAAACGTCTTGAACGTTTTTCATGATAACACCCTCTTTTTCCTATGATTCCAATTGAGTCTGAAATCAAATTATCCATCTCAATCTATGTAAACTTAAAGCAGAATTTTTAAATTTTTTCTCCATTTTTTATTGTATAGTAATTAATTATAATTTAATTTAAATTAATATATATTTAATTTTCAAGCATTATTTAGTAATAAGTTTATTATAATTAAATTAATTATGGAAAAAGCCTCAGAAATAATTAAGGAACTTATGATTCAAAAAGAGTTCAGGCTAAAGCGGGACGCGGCTGAATTCTTTGGAGTGTCGCCTCAGGCCCTGAGCATCTGGATCGCCAAGGGCGAGATTCCTCCCAAACATTTACTCAAACTGTCTAAAGAAAACGTTATGATGGAAAAATTAGAAAAGACCTCAACATCATTTTCAACTGGAACACGTCCGAAACAGGAGGAATCAAAAACAGTCATAGATTATCTCATGCGGGAAAACGTTGCCTTAAAGAAAGAAATTGAATCCCTTTTGGCTGATGTGGTTCAGGTTAAAACACCATCGAATTCCAGAAATTTATTGGATAAAATTGTGGCGGATTCATTGTTGATCTGCGGCCGCGTGTCCGATGGTATTATTACGGAAGTGGATGGAAAGTGGAATGAAATTTTAGGATATGACGACAATCAATTGGAGGGATGTCGATACGATCAGGAAAAATGGATTCATCCCGATGAATTGTCTCGTGCCAGGAAAGTTCAGGAAAAATTAAAAAAATCAGAATCCATAACCGAGTCCCGGTACAGCGCCATACAGCGATGGAAGCATGGGAAGACAGGAGAATATATAATGCTCAGTATGATCTGGGACGTGAACGTCGAAGAGGACACGGCCATTGTGGTTTGTAAACCCATTGATGGTTTTATTGATGAAAAAGGGGTTTTTAATTAAACCGGGGATATTTAAGCCGCTCTAGCTCGGTAAAAGGGCGGGCCATCCTCCAAAAAAACCGTATTGTTTCGTCAGGCTGACGAAAAATGGAAAACAAAAAAGAATTCCAGTCATTTTATCATATAATTCATTTATAATTTCCCGCTTCAATTTTTAGGAATTTATGTTAAAAAGTTCACGGGGAAACCATATCGACATTTTTCAACTGCTTCGCAAACCAACCTTTTTACTATTGCCCGTTTTCCTGTTCGGTGGCCAATCATTGGAAAAAGACCTGGCCTATCGAATGGTGTTGGACAACCTTGTCGGCTCGGAAATCCCCGACGAGTTTGTCAGAAAGGCGTTTACCCACAAAGACGTTAAGATTCATATGGAAATTCCAACACGCTTTGCACATCCGTATGAGAAAAAATCCTGGGAAAAATACCGTAAAATCTTCGTTAAGGAATCTCGAATAGCAGCAGGTGCAGAATTCTA
>CAYNPR010000168.1:0-3921 GCA_964399115.1 uncultured bacterium
CTTGGATAATGGGGTCTATGATAGAAATCAGATTTCCTGCATTCCTAAGATCTTGCATTGGATAATTTTCCAACCAAGTTTTATCTGGGTTCGTTGTTAATTGCAATAGTTTGATCACGTTATCATAACCTTGATAAGGATTCAACTCGGTCGCCTGCTCCATTATTTTAATGAGGTAAATATCAGCTACATTTTCAACTTCTTGAACAAACCGGGTGGAATCGTCCATACTCCTGCATGTCCCAAATACAGGCATTTCATGATCACTAGTAAACAATTGCCCAAATGGGTCTTCAATTTCGACAAAGTAAAAGTAACGGCTAAGTGGTTCACAGCCAATATCCAGAAACTTGTTTGATTCGGACCCTAATTCCGATCTCAATTCAAACTTATCATCACCGGACTTTTTCACATAAATCCGAATTGTATTCGCTAGGATCGAGTCTGGATAATGCCATTCTAAAAGAAACGATTGTCGTCCTTCATAAAGGGAGAGGTCAACAGGAAAGGGGCGTACCTTCCCTTTCTCGGTTTCTGTAGCCAAAAGAAGGGTCAATGCAAAATGAGACAACAGTCCCACGAATTTGAATATGCTTATCACTGAATTAACGACTAGGCGAGTATCAATTTCGGGGAAATATGAATTGGAGGCAAGAAATTCCTCAAAGAAACAGCAATTATTTTAGCAAAGTAATCTTTTGTGTATGTATCTGATTATTGACAATGGTTCTGATCAGATATATTCCGTTTTGCATATTGGGGGTCCATATCAATTGTTGATTTGAACGAAAAGTTTTTCCGCTGTATAGATTTGATACATGGGTGCCATTGATTGTAAACACATCCACTTTTACAAACGAACCCTTTGGAGCAATAACATCCAGAGAAACAGATGGATTGAATGGATTTGGGTAGGCAGATGAAACATAGAAATCTGCAGGGAGTTTTGGAGTCTCATTAATCGCGACGGTATAATCGTATTCACTGGCATCTTTGGCATTCATGATGCCATATCCATATGAATTATCAGGATCGCTCGATTGTGATGCTGTCATCAGGATCGCTTCCCGAACTTGCATCGCGCTCCAGTCTGGCTGCACCTGTCTGATCAAAGCTACTGCACCTCCTACCAATGGACAGGCGAGAGACGTTCCACTGAGTTGTGTATATCCCGTGGTATTATTTGGATTTATACACCATGTTTGTGATCCGCGGGCACAGACTTCCGGCTTGATTCGACCGTCATAAGTTGGGCCATGGGAACTGAAACTGGCTATCTCTCCATTTTGCCGAACCGCTCCGACAGCAATAACGGAATCTGCATCGGCAGGAGCAATGATATAATACCAGCCATCGTTCCCTTCATTGCCTGCGGCAGTCACACATACCATACCTAAACCAACTGAAATATCAATTGCATTGGTTGTGACCGCCGTATTTCCATTCATATCCTCATAAGTATACCAATCCAAATATCCCAGGCTGGTTGATACGACATCGGCTCCATTGGCTTCCCCCCATTCCAGCCCAGCCACATAATTATCCTCTTCCAGTGGTATTTCCTGGGTAACATCTTCTGTTTTAGCCAAAAGGAATTCTGCATCAAAAGCTACACCCATGAATTCTCCAGGTGAATTCGCGGCAATGGTGGATAAGACAGCCGTACCATGATAATCCTGGCCGGAATTCTGCTCGTCTGACGTTTCATTTGCCGTTTCATTATCATTGTTAATCACATCCCACTGGGCAACTACATTGATCCCATCTAGTGCAATATGTGAAAGATTAAATCCTGTATCCATAACGAGAATTCTCACACCGTCCCCCGTAAACCCTTCATTGTGTAGTTCGTGAACGTTTATTTGCTCGATCTGGGCCTGGGCGTTTCCATAATCGAAATCACGGAAATTTGGAAAAACATTGTTTTCAAAAGTTATTTGATGATGACGATAGCCAAGTACAGGCTCGATTTTTTTAACGAAGGGAAGGTTTGCCAACGCTTCCAGATCCGATATGTGGCAGAGGGCCGATACTGCATTCAGCCAACGGCTTTCATTTAGAACGTTTATCCCCAAATCCATAATCTGGTTTTTATACGTATCGGATACGTTCAGATCATGCCATAAATGAGCTGACTTAATACCTTCTTTTTTTCTTCGTGTCAAAGCTTTCTGGGTAATATCACTTTTACGTGAATCCACCTTATCCATAAAATAGATCCATACACGATACTGTTCACCCCGTTTGCCCAATGCCAGTTTCTCCAGTTGAACTTGACCGGAAAAAACAAAAGAAATTGCAAACAATACTATAAATTTCCGCATTTTATAATCCCAGGATTTGGTTGACCAACAGAATCAGATCCATGATGTCTAAATCCCCATTCCCATCCAAATCACTAATGAAAAGTTGGTAATCAGTCGGTTCCGCTCCAAATAGCAATAAATCGGATAAGCCAAGTACATCAAGGATATCCACGGAATTGTCACTGTTAAAATCTCCGATCGAACCTGCAGGGAATCCTAAAATTGTAAAATCATCCACAATGAAACCATCTTCTTCCACAAAATTATCAGACGTTTGAATGAACCTAAATCCTGTTATGTCCAAGTCTCCCAGCTGATCCAGCAAAATGGTTTCTTCCACCCAATCTTCCTGGATTCCATCATAACCGGGCTCACCTTGCGGTTGGGCGGGTTGCCCCGATCCCGGTTCAGTATAGTTCCCTTCCAGGCTGATCCATTCCTCATCCGAAACATATGCTTGGAAACGAACAAAATCCCAGTTCGATTCAATGTCCCATTTGGCTTTGAACGAGACCATAGGTACTGTTACAAATGAAAGATTTAGGTTCGCCGTCAATTCGGCAATTGTTTCCTGAGCTTCCTGATAATTGCCATCGGGACTGTCGCTTAAGGCATAATCTCCAGATGCAGCATTCTCCGTCAGCCCCCAATCACCCGTAACCTGCCAATCATCAAGGCCATTTTCAAAACCGTCCCAAAAGACAATACTGGGGTGACCGACTAAAAACTGGATCGTATCCTGTCGAGGATAACTGGCACCATCATCTATGGATACTATCAGGCCGGTATGAGATCCGTCTGGCGCCAAATCCGATATGTAACCCTCGAATGCAAACTCATCCTCATCTCGTGCTTCCAATTCATCCATTGTATAGGAATCTAATTCCAGGCTTATCCAATCATTGAGCGGAGCCAAACCAATCTGGATCTCACCATTTGAATCATCCAGTCCCCGGTTTTGGATAATCAGGTCAACATCAATTATATCACCTGGAGCAACGTCAATTTCTGAAAGTTCAAATGAATGAAGGATAAGATCCGAGCCGGCAACAAACGAAAAGATCTTATTGGGATGAATCTGATCCTGACAAAGAGAAATAATATCACTTTCGGATGGCCAAAATCCCTGAGATGAAGATCCGACTTCAGGTGTATATGCAATGAGACCTTGGTCGCCATAAGTCCAGTCAACGGCATCGCCATTTACGGTGTAACCAATGGTTTCATACCCCGTACCAACCGGATATCCATTATACCTTGCCATTTCATTGCCAATTTCCTGGAAAGTGGTCAGATCGGGTTCCGGTGGAAGCGATGCATTTCCAAAGGGATGGATATAGACATTTGAATATGTATGATAATGAAGCACATTCTTGAAGAAGCGGGATAAAATAAAGTCACTCACAACCTGAGTTTCAGGTTCCGAGAAGGCAGATTCTCCCCTATATGTTTCACTACAGGGATCATTAGATGAGCCGGTATTATTTGCACCCCAACCATATCCGTAATTTCGATTTAGGTCCACGCCACGGGAGGTCCCGTTGCCGCAACCGGTATCCCTTCTGTTTTTTCGATGCATCCCACCACCATTAGGCTGAATGGATTCGTTATAAAC
>CAYNPR010000169.1:0-3886 GCA_964399115.1 uncultured bacterium
AGAGAATCGGGCAAACCAAAAAACAGAATCGAATATGCCAATATGTTTTTTAACGGATTAAACGATACGACGACATCTCTTAGAATTCTGGAGGGAATGAGAAACCAATTTCTTCAAATGGAAAGCATGGTGAAAACACGAGGGATCGGTAAAAATGCTGTAAAGAAACCCGATTGGGATCGTTGGCAAAAGGCATATCCGGATATTATTTCTTCTTTGGTTTACGTTTATCGAAAAAGCGGAAATATGATTGATGCGGAGATGGTTTTGATGGACTGGATTGACCGGTATCCATCGGATAAGCAAGCACAGAAGATCCTGAAAGAAATTCAATCACAAGGCTAATGCTTTGGGTAAAGTGTGACCAAAAAATCACCACTTGTTTCAATCATTATTCCTCACTGGAACGGAATTGAAATCCTTTCCGAATGTCTGGAATCCTTAAAACAATCCACCTATCCATCCTTGGAAATTATCATTTCCGATAATGCTTCCAGTGATGGCAGCCAGGATTGGATTCGCCAGAACCATCCCGACGTGAAGCTTTTGGAAAACAATAACAATTATGGGTATGCAGGCGGGTGTAATCGTGGTGCTGTTGACGCCGAGGGTAAATATTTACTTTTTTTAAACAATGATACAATTCAGGATCCGGATTGGATTCAACCTTTGGTGGATTCTATGGAAAAGGATAAATCCATCGCTGGCGTTCAACCTAAAATCCTGAATTATTATGAACGGAACCTTTTCGATTATGCTGGGGGATCCGGTGGCCACATGGATCTGTTCTGTTTTCCATTCGCACGTGGGCGCGTATTTTTGCACCAAGAGAAGGACACTGGACAGTATGATGATGCCCAACCCTGTTTTTGGGCTTCAGGAACGGCTTTTATGGTTCGGAAAACCCAGTTTGAATCAGCAAGGAAGTTTGATGAAACCTTTTTTGCCCATATGGAAGAGATTGATCTTTGCTGGCGTTTTCAAGCTATGGGCCTTCAAGTTTGGGCAGAGCCAAAGTCAATTGTTTATCATAAAAATGCCGTATCTCTTCCTATGTACACTCACAAAAAATATTATTTGAATCATCGAAATTCCCTTTTCATGCTATTTGGTAATTATTCGGTTCCAATGGCATTTTACGTCGGGTTTATTCGTATTATGTTGGAGTTTGTCGCAATTGGCTATTCATTGATAAAGCTTGATTGGAATCACATTACGGGAATCATTAGAGCTTTAATCTGGATCCTATTCCATCCAGTGGCTATCATAAAAAAAAGATCCAGATTCAAACAAATTCGTGAAGTGCGAGACCAAATCATAATGAAAAGAATGATCAAAAAAATAGTCGTATTATCCCATTACGTCAGCGGGAAAAAAACTTATTTGGAAATTGAATCCAAAGCGGTTTGATACGTTTCACGACGATCTGGATCCAATTCACGCATATCTTTCAACATTCCTCTCCTCCCCAACATTGTCATGATCATTGTGATTTCGTCTGAATAGACTTTCAGAAAATATTGAGTGTTGTTGTCCCGCCCTATATCTTTAAAGGATTGATCAATTCCATCAAGCATATTGTCGAGCTCTTCCAGCGTGCCTTCCATATCGCCTTCCTTAAAGAGGTCCAGGGCTATGTACCAGGCAAGCCGTGCTTTTCTCAGGCCCAGATTACGCGTAAGGTCATCTACGTTCAACATTCTATCGCTCCAGCCTTTGTTATATTCCGATGCTACTCCACTGTGAGCGATTCCCCTTGCCATTTCATAAGCGATGTTTCCACCGTTGGGTTCATAAGTGTCAATTTCTCCTGCTAAGATCAGGTATCCGTAGTAAGCTAAAAATCCGGACAATGGTTCAAAAAGAACAGGATCAAAATATAGGCTTGTACCGGAATTATAGTAAAATTGAATATTTTTATCAAAAAATCTAAGATCCCTGCCATTTGAAATCAGAGCTTGTAAATTGAACATTCTTTCATTTCCCTTAGCTGTCACACCCTCAAAAACAAAATGGATGTGTAGGGGAATTTGTAAATCAGAATAGGACTCGACCCATGTCCTATTTAAAAAGAACCGCCTAATATCATCTTGAAGTGGGAGAATAATCTGTTTTTCGTCACTTCTTAATAACTGGTCATCGAAATTGACGTCTACGGATCCGAACTGAGCCTTCACGAATGACCAAGAAAAGATGAAAACGAAAAGAAATGAATATCCGTTTACCATACCTTTTAAAATAGATGCAGGACAATTTTCATAACAAGGTCTTTGTATAATTCATTTTTTTTTCAAAACCGTTTCTTGGTAATTTCATCCATGTCCAATATTAAAGGATTACTAAAAGAAACCAGATATCATGATGTCTGTGATATTTTAAAGACCGCAGGACAGTTGGGACGAAATGAAGCAATTGAAGTCTACGCTGTAGGCGGATTTGTGCGGGATCTTCTCATGGAGCGAGATATAAACGATATTGATATTGTGGCGGTCGGGAAAGGCATCCCATTTGCAGAAAAATTGGCGAATGAATTAGGTATTAAAAAGATTGTCCCTTTCAAAAAATTTGGTACAGCCATTATACCCAACAGCCCGATTCAAATCGAGGTCGCAACAGCACGTACTGAGTCTTACGAAGATAATTCGCGGCAACCTACGGAAGTCGTTTATACCGATTTAAAAAGGGATCTCCTTAGACGAGATTTTACCATCAATGCTATGGCCATGGATATTCGACCGGATACTTTCGGAGAATTGTTGGATCCTTTTGGAGGTATTGGTGATTTAAATGAAAATGTTCTTAGAACACCATTGGATCCAGATGAGACGTTTTCCGATGATCCACTCAGAATGATGCGTGCCGCTTATTTTTCATCGAAGTTGGGATTTAAGATCAATAATGAATGTCTTGAATCCATCGAACGTCAGGCAGGTCGGATCAAAATTGTTTCTTGGGAACGAATCCGAGACGAGTTTATTAAAATTTTGAAGACCAAAAAACCGTCTATTGGTTTGACTATATTGCAAAAAACGGGTTTGATGGAAATAGTCTTTCCGGAGATTCATATAATGTACGGTATGGAACAAACGTCGGAATGGCACCACAAAGACATATTTTACCACACGCTACAGGTTGTGGACAATGCAGCACAACTATCAGAAAAAATGGAACTTAGGTTTGCGGCTCTGGTACATGATATTGCAAAACCAAAAACACGTCGAATAAACGAAACAAAAGGATATACTTTCCATGGGCACGATGCGGTGGGAGAAAGAATGTTGAATCGAGTCGCTCGGCGGATGAAACTTTCAAATAACTTAAAAGAATATTTGAAAAAAATAACTCTTTTACACCTCCGTCCCATTGCATTGGTGAAAGACATTGTCACTGATTCAGCCGTTCGCCGCCTCATGGCGGCAGCCGGAGATGAATTGGATGACCTTATGACCCTATGTCGCGCAGACATTACATCCAAGAATCCAAATCGGGTTGAACGGTACATAAAGAATTTTGAAATAGTGGAAGAAAAGATGACGAATGTAGTGGAACGGGATTCAATGAAGGCATTTCAGTCTCCGGTGCGAGGGGATAAGATCATGGAAATTTGCGGTTTGGAGGAAGGCAAAAAAGTGGGTAAAATCAAAGAAGCAATCGAGGAAGCGATCCTGGATGGAAAGATTGAAAACACATACGCTGCTGCAAAACAGTATTTACTGCAGATCAAAGATAATATATAACTGCACAAAATAATTGTTTAGCGAAAATAAATTATTGTAAAACAATAATATATTATTGTTTTATTAAAATATTATATATAATCTCCAAGATATAAAATTAAAGGAATACGGCTTATGCCTGGAAAATCACAACTCGCTTTTATCAAAAT
>CAYNPR010000170.1:0-3813 GCA_964399115.1 uncultured bacterium
GGGCCGGAAGAGAATTCCTATGACGATTTCTATAACCGGCTTATCCATCTCCAGGATCGGTTTGACGTATTGGACTGGACCTATGCGCCTGGTTCTTTCATAGTGTCGATACAAGCTGATCAAGAAAGCACTGGTTCTAATATTAAGATCAATCTTACGTCGGAAAAACCGGGAGAGTCCATTAGGTTTACTTTGGACAATAACGATCCATCCAAAAAATCACAGAAATTCGAAGAACCCTTTTCGATCTACAAAACCACAACCGTAAAAGCTACCCTTTTCATAAAAGACAAACAGGCCGGACAAACCACAAAAAAGACCTTCCATTTTCACAAAGCGGTTGGTAAAGACGTTCAATACGAGATTTCTCATAAACAGAAATATCCAGGCGCCGGTCCACTAACACTTGTTGATGGATTCACGGGAACCTCAAACTATAATGACGGCTATTGGCAGGGCTGGGAAGCAGATAATATTGATGTGGTGATTGACTTACAGAATACGGAAAAGATCACTCAGATTTCAGTTGGGCTGCTAGAGTCACAGCCATCATGGATATTTCTTCCAACCCATGTTAAGGTTTCTTTTTCCGAAGATGGAGAGCTTTTCCAAAATGAGAAAACTGTCTCATTAGAGGATGGAGAGCGAAATGGAAAACCAAACCGTCGGGTAGCAAGGCTCACTGGTTTAAAATCTTCTGGTAGATTTGTAAAAGTTCAAGCCATCAATCGAAAAACTTGTCCGGAATGGCATGTGGGCGCGGGAGAAAAGGCTTGGATCTTTGCTGATGAAATTGTGGTGGAATAATATCGTTACAGTTTCTTCATTCTTTCTCAAGGGCATGACGAACCTAGTCGGATTCACCCAACGCCGGAAAACGGAACCCAGGCAATGCTGACGGCACGTGTTCTTTATTCATTGTTTTTTCTGCCTGTTTTACAATTTCTGGGAATTCCCTGGCTATATTTTTCGTTTCTTGGATATCGGCTTCCAAATCATAAAGTTCAATATCCAGGTTTCCTATAAAGATTTCTTTCCGGATCGCTTTAAAATTCCCGATCCGCACTGCCTGCTGACCGCCATACTCCGGTATCTCCCAATACAGGTAATCGTGGTGGTTGGATTGGTCTCTTCCCAATAATATCGGTAAAAAGCTGACGCCATCATGATGGTCGGATGGAGATGCACCTATCAAATCATATAGCGTAGGCATTACATCCTGGAATCCGGAAATATGATTGGTTTTGCTCTCATATTTTATTTTATTGGGCCAACTTGCAATCATGGGCACGCGGATTCCGCCCTCATGCAGAAAACCTTTTGCCCATTCATAATCCGTTTTGAAGGGTTTGGCGCTGTTGAAGAATTGGGTATCTGCGCCTCCGGCATAGGTGGGGCCATTGTCGCTGGTAAAGATGATCAAGGTGTTTTCCCAGATGCTGGTTTCAACCAATACGGAAGCAAGATCACCCACCTGTTCATCCAGGGTAGAGATCATGGCGGCATAAGTTGCCCGTGGATATTGATTCGGGAAATAACTTTTTCCTGTGTAGGGTTGTTCGGGGCCCAACTTCTCCTTGTAATAATTCACCCATTTTTCCGGTGCCTGCAACGGCATATGGGGTAGCGGCGAGGCATAAAGGAGAAAAAACGAGTTATCCTTATTTGATTTAATAAAGTTAATTGCCTTTTCATGCATCAGAGACGGTGCATAATCATTCAGGGAAAAATCCGAATAGCTTTCCGGATCGCTAGCATCGGCATCATCAGATAAATTGGCGTGAGGTGGAACAGATTTATTGTTTAAAAACACTTTGTTCTCATTTTCCCAAAGATGCCTGGGATAAAGCGTGTGTGCCTGCCGTTGACAATTGTATCCAAAGAAATAATCAAAGCCTTTTTTGTTGGGTGTACTTTCCGTTTCTGGTCCTCCTAATCCCCATTTTCCAATGAATGCCGTTTTATAACCATTCTCTTGGAGTACATCAGCAAAGGTCTTGATGGAATCCGGCAGCGGTCTTTGTCCTTCTAATCCAGAATCTTTAAAAACCGCATCATAGTTCCAAACGTCGCCGCGATCTTTCCATTCGTCATTTCCACGAATGTAGGTATGTCCCGTATGTTGACCCGTGAGTAAAACGGATCGGGATGGTGCACAAACCGGTGATCCTGAATAATGATCCGTAAAGATCATCCCCTTTTCCGCTAATGCATCGATGTGGGGTGTTTCAATGAATTCTTGACCATAGGCTCCAATCTCGCCATAGCCCAGATCATCCGCCAGGACATAAATAACGTTGGGTGGTGCTTCTTTTGCTCTACAAAATGAAAAACATATAAAAATTATTAGTGGCAGGAAAATTAATTTCAAATCAATCCTTACTCATTTTATCTGATTCAAACACGGTCACAAACTACACCAACGAGGTTTTTTGTTTGTGGGATAATGGGTAGATTGGGAGATTAATTGGGTGTTTTTCTAAAATAAATTATAAACTTTCATCAATGGAAATCGAAATTCCCAATAGATCTTCCACCAGTTTCGCAATCTCCATTTCCGACGTCATGACGATGCCGTCCGCTTCGATGAGTTCCGCGATTTTGGGTCCAAGGGCCTGGACCTGGTCTTCACTCAGCAAGGCTTTTATCCGGGCCAAGACGTCCATGACGTAAAGCATCCTGTCCGGAACGGCTTTATCTCCAAGCATCTGGTAGGCTTCATTGAGAAACCTGTCCGCCCTTTCTTCGGAAAATTCAGGGAACAGTTCGGATATGGCATTAATCCAGGATTTTCTTTCTTCAAAATCGGCCTGCCCATCCGCCAGTTGGATGGAAGCGCAAAGATGCGTCACGGCTTCTATGGGGGACATGTTTTCAGGCGTATTGATTTCCGGTTCTTTTTTTTTCCCAAACCATCCCATTATTGTTTTTCCTCCCATTCTGCCTGCGTATAGGTTTTCATGCTGAGTGCATGGATCTCATGGTTCATTAGTTCTCCCATGGCTTCATACACCTTTCGATGCCGCTGAACCAGATTTTGCCCGTCAAAATCGTCGGTGACGATGATGGATTCCAAATGAAAGCCGCCTTCGTGCTGCTTATGGTTTAAATGCCTGCCGGTGAAATCCTTCACTTCAAAATGAGAGAGGTCCATTTGGGTTTCCAACCTTGATCGCATCTCGGCTTCGATTGCCGTTGTATTTTCAATAGAAGTGTTAGAATTTTTATCCATGGCAGATCCTAAATTATTGCAACTGACGGCAAAAGATAAAGCCCATTATCGGGAATTGATTAAAAAAATCGACATAAATCAAAAAGGCAGGATAGTCAACTTCCTGCTTTCAAAGCTGGATTCACTTGTGGAAGGAGGTGACCTGAATAAGATTGAAATCGATCTCATCGACGACGTGTCCTGGCTCATGGGAACCTTGGAATTCTTCCCGGATTTACCGGAACGAACTGTACAGAAAATCCTGTTTGCATTATCTTATTTTATTGATGAAAATGACGAAATCCCGGACATGATTCCCGAGATTGGCTATCTTGACGACATGAAAGTTGCGAAATGGATCGTAAATGACATTCGGGGTCAAATCCCGAAACTGCCAGACGCCTGATTTATTAATTACGCTACGTATTGTTTTTCAACGAAACAAGGTCTTCTTGAGAAAACTGCCACTGACAACTGCTGCACCACCATGGTTTACCATAATAGTTTTTCGAGTTCGCCACCCGTTCCAGGGGCTCGTTGCATTTTGGACAGTTCCGCTTTGCATCTTTCCTGGGCCATTTGTATTTCGGCCTGAACTTTAT
>CAYNPR010000171.1:0-3741 GCA_964399115.1 uncultured bacterium
CCCGACCTCGTCGTCCCGAACGACGCGCGCTAACCGGACTGCGCTACACCCCGAAGCCTATGTTCGCATACACGAAAGGTGCTCAAAAATTATAATTAAGAAAGAGTTTATATCAGGAATTTTATCAATGCAAATCCACCAATGAGCAATATGGTAAAAGCGGTTGCCAACAAATTGAAATAATCGTCTATGAATTTGCGAATGGGTTCTCCATACATTTTGATTAACCCTGCTACCAAAAAAAACCTTGCAGTTCTACTGATTAAACTGGCCAAAAAGAACATTGGAAATGAAATACTGGCAACACCGGCACTAATTGTAAAAAGTTTGAATGGAATCGGTGTGAAACCTGCCGTAAACACAATCCAAAAATCCCAATCTCGATACAAATCCTGAACCCGTTGGAACCCGTCATGAGTAAACCCCGGAATATGATTGAAAAAGAATTGAGCAAATGATGTGTAAGATTCGCCGTCAACCCACCAAGCCCACTTACCTATTCCATATCCGATGACGGCGCCTAAGATTGAACAGATGCTGCAAATCAAGGCGAATTTCAATGCTTTCAATCTGTTTCCCAAGGCTAAGGGAATTAGGAGAATATCGGGAGGGACCGGGAAAAAGGAGGCTTCCGCAGCAGAAATAAGACCAAGAACTGTAGGTCCACTTGGTTTATCCGCCCAAGACAGAACCCAATCATACGTTATTCTAATAAATTTCATTTGGGGGAATCGTCGTAAAAGACACCGATAGCGGACATCACTTCCCGTTGATACGTGCTCCCTGCAGGTCGATTTAGAAGCTGTCTGTCTGCAACCATGGCACTGGAACCGCCTCCATCAAGATTGAGAGCTTCGACACAATCAAACTGTTTCATCATCAAGGCTAATTCTTCCAGGTACACGCCCCTGCTCTGCTGTTGCCTTCCATCCACGACCATCATGATTATTTCATTGTTTTCAGTGTATCCAATGGCGGATCTGGGTTGGACATCTACAATAGGTGTGTTGAAAAATACTTCCTCTTCCACTGTGACCTTCAATTGACCTTGGGAAATGATAACGGGACCGGCATGAATCGCCTCCCTCACATTCCAGAACTTAGCGGTGTTAAATGGAAGTGAATCTTGTGGAAATCCCGGACGATTATTTAAGGGTTGGTTCCATTCGAATATTGAATCATTTTTTGTGGAACACCAAGCGATATCCACGGTTCCATCCCACTTAATACCAAAAGCACCCCGGTTTATGAAATATCGAGATTGATTTCGGTAAATAGATGGACTCGAAGGTTCCTCCAGATTACCATTGGTTTTCAGCATTCCAACATGCTGGGCCGGATTGGCGTCCATGAGAAAATAACCACCGTTCAAAACGATCTTTGCCATGTTGTTTTGGAGAAACTGAAGCGGAGTTTCCCTGCGATCCACATCTGATGAGGATAATATGGACATATGTATATTTCGTTTGTTCATATTCACTTTTGCAACCCATGCTTTCAGTGGAATTGAATGGTTGATTCCTTTGTATACGACAATACCAGCAGGTAAATCCAGATCAAGTTCCATCCAATTCATTTGGATTTCTTTTTCCTTAGTTATGGGACCACATGCGACAATGATGCATGTTAAAATAAGAAAATGAATTTTCAATCTACTGGGGTGGAATTTCTGAATCCGAGATTGAGAACGATACGGTTCCTAAGACATGACCATCAACATCCTCAACATCAACTCGCCATGCCCCAACTTGCGGTTTTAATATGGTTTTTCTTGTCCAAGAGCGATAAATATTTGAACTCTTTACATTGTATTTTATTCGATCAAGAATTTTATTCTTGTAATACCAAACATGGGACACTTCTTGTTTCCCACTAAAATTTTCAAGTCTGGTGTAACAAAACAGAGAATCCACGTCGTTACTAAAAGAAATATTCCCTCCTAAGGGAACTCGGTTTTTGACATTCAAGCATATTTGTATATCCAGCACTTTAATTGTAGCCGCGGAATTAGTTTCAGCATTCTCAATTTCGACTGGCGGTGGTTTGATTGTATTCTGGAATTCATCCGATATTATAGATTTATTTTTAGCGTGAACAATGGTTTCTGAATCAAAAACATGTGGCTTTGGCAGAATGGCGGTAACTAAATTACTTTTCTTTTGTTGCAATAATTTATCAGGCTTAGATCCGTTAGTAACAACAACTGGTGAAGGATGTAAATAAATTTTATCTTTTTTTTGTTCAGTATACTGATTTCTACTATAAACTAAGAAGATGGCATAAATTATACCTAATGGTCCCACTGCCTTTGGAATTTTCATCCAATATGCGACACCACCTAGGACCAGGAGCATTATGGAAACAAATAAAATTTCTGTACTGTTCATAAGCTGAAAATATTATTAGAATTTACGGTAATTAGAAAGATTAATTGGTGTACAGGGTTATTAACAACAAAAAAAGACTCTGACGAGCCTTTTTAAGTCGGAGCGACAGGATTTGAACCTGCGACCCCTGCAACCCCATTGCAGTGCGCTACCGGGCTGCGCCACGCTCCGAAATTTATTCCTTTATGATATGGATTATTGAATCCAACTCCTTTTGTATTTTTTTTAAGATAACCTGCTGTTTTTCATCTATGGATTTTTGTTTTGTGATTTGTTTTTTTTCTACGGGAGTACGTTTATGTCCGGAAATATTTGATCGCGCGCCCTCAATCGTATACTTTTTTTTGTATAATAAATCCTTGATATTTAAAATAACATCAATATCCTTCTGTCGATATGTCCTGTTACCTGATCGATTTTTAGGCGGATTCAATTGAGAAAATTCAGTCTGCCAATACCGAAGTACATAGGCCTTTAGACCCGTCAGTTCACTCACCTCACCAATGGAATAGTATAATTTTTTTACTCTAGGTTGTACTTTACTCATATTCAGAATACTTCAAGTTATACTTTAAATTAATTATTCTTAATTCATCCGTCAAGATAAATGAGTTTAATTCTATTTTCGTTGATAGGATTGATATAATTCTTTTAATAAAAAGGATGTTTTTTCGATTAGCGAACTGGGCTCAACTATTGCGATACGCATTTGTGTTTTTCCTTTAGTCGGTTCGGAATAAAACCCGTTCATCGGAGCCAACAACAGCGTAAAATATTGACCGTTTATCTTTACTTTACCTTCCGAAGCACAATAAGATACAAAATCTTTCGCATCGAATGATTTATCGCAAATATTTCTAAAATCTATTACAAGATATATGGCAGCTTCCGGTTTTGTAACAATCAGCCCTGGAACTTCTTTCATCAGACTTTTTCTCAACGCCTCCATGATGGGTTGGTAATAATTCCTTTGAGAATTATACCAGGATTTTAGATCATCATGGGACTCATGAGCCAAAGCACCAAAAATTTCCTGGCCAATAACATTTGCACATAGATTTGCAGTGTATTCTGATACTGCTTTTTTATGGTAATCTTGATTATCTGTAACTATTCCGCCAATTCGTAACCCGCACGCATTCCAAACTTTTGAAGATGATTCGATACTTATTCTTGATCCAATAATACCAGGTACATCATCATCTGTAATTCGCCAAATACTAGATGAACCTCCATCTCCATAATAGAGTTGTCTGTACGCTTCATCACTCACCATCCAAATGTTGTGCTTTACACAGATTTTGGCTAGATCATTCAACTGGTCTTGATGTAAATACTGCCCTGTGGGATTGTC
>CAYNPR010000172.1:0-3719 GCA_964399115.1 uncultured bacterium
ATTTGAAGAGACCCACAGCCACTCGCTTCGATTTCCGCGTATTTCTTCAATTGGATCATTTTCGTTTCCCCACCATCCAAAAGGGTCAACGACCCATGGCTCGCTGGGATCATAATACCAGCTGTCCTTACGAATCTCAAAATGTAAATGTGAGTTAACGGCACAGCCGGTATTGCCGGCAAATCCCAACGTGTCCCCCGTCTCCACCGTTTCCCCAACGCTCACGTTCAATGGAGGGTTCATATGAAGATAGCAGGAAAAATATCCATTCCCATGCGCAAGAATGATCGTTCCCTGGTCTCCATTGGGCGTGATCCCGCCGGGACAGGGATCTGCTGGTTCGGAAAAGGCAGACCACAACACGTATCCATCACCCGGAGCAAGGATCGGAGTGTCAAAAGGCATGTAATAGTCCACTCCCCCGTGGCCATCATAACAGGACAATCCGGCTATGCAATCGGGATACATAACGTCATCGTCGAATTGTATGCCGTCCAGGCCCTGAAAAATTCCGTCCGTTCCGTTTGTGGATGGGTAATGATGATCAACGTGATTGTTGACGGCATATTGTTCAAAACTCGGCGGCGCGTATGGCCGTGATTCCAAAAAAGGATCTTGGGCATTGATCAACGTCAACATTAAACCGCAGGATAAATGGGAGAATGATCTTTTGGAGAATTTTTTCATGATGTTCCAGCTTAGATATTAATATTACACCTATGTTTACTCAAATATACAACTAATAAGAGGAAGTCCATTCATGATGAATTCTCGTTCAGAGATATTTATAATTACATTTTGTACCCTTTCATTTTTATCAGCTACGGATGTGGACAGCTCATTCTCGGTAAAGTGGCAGAATGTTCCGTGGGGCGCCGGGGGGCTATACCCCGGGGGACCGCCATGGAACATGGTTGGACCATTTGATTTCGACAACGATGGATATGGAGATTTTATTGTGTCCAGTTCTTACACGGGACAGTTTTGCAACGACGTCACCCACTATGAAGCCACCGGCAACGATACGATATCGTTGCAGTGGGCACATTCTTTCTGGGACCTGAGTTGTGAGTATGACAATTATTCAAGCGTTGCCGTTGGCGACGTGGACAACGACGGGCTGCCGGAGATACTTGCTCTTCTGGATACGCCTCCAGGCGTTTCTGGACAGAGCGGCCTACAAATTTTTGAATGGTCTTCGGACTCCATGTCTTTTTTATCCACACCCACCAGCACCTGGGACATGGCCCTGGACAGCGTATGGGAAGCGGGTCAGATCGTGGTGGCAGAGCTGGACGGCGACCCAAATCCGGAGATCATTGTTTCCATCATGGATGGACCCTGGGGAACGACAGGGAGTAGCCGCATCATGATATTTGAGCTGGCCAACGACGACGTGAGCGACCCAACGTGGCATATTGAGTATGAAGATCCGGGCTGGACAAACTGGAGCGGGTATAATATTACGGTTGGAGACCTGGACCAGGATGGGCTGATGGAGATATACACGATCGCTTACGAGTACTATCACATTATTGTGTTCGAGAACGTTGCGGAAGATCTATATGATTATCAAACTGATTTTTACGTCAGCCTCGAACTTTACGAACGTGGAAATCAAAGCATGATTATCACGGATATAAATGCCGACGGAACAAACGAGTTGTTTGCCGTGACGTCGGGGACCAACACGTTATCGGGCGACATTCTCGCGCCCGGATATTTTTATGCTGTCGAATCCACCGATGATGTGAGCCAGCTTACCTTTGAAAATTTTAACTACTTCGCCAATTATGCAGGCGGGCTCAGACAAATAAATATTGGCGATGCAGATGGGGACGGGAACCCAAACATCTATCTGGCCGGTCACTACAATGAAGCCGTCTACGATTGGGAATTCGTGGGAGATGATCCGTTGGCGGTTGAAAGTTTTACGGAGCACGTTGTTTTTATGGATGACACTACAGACGATTTTACCCCGGGGTACGACCAGGGACGGGTTCGAGTCGCAAAACTTTTCTCAGGCGACCTGGACAACGACGGCCACGGCGATCTTGTGCTCTCGTCCGCCAGTTTTGCCGCGGATAAACCCACGTTGTTTATGATTGAACATGATGGCACCCTGTCTTCAGATGATTTTTCGGGCTCCATACCCAGTAATTTCAAACTTGAACAAAATTTTCCCAACCCCTTTAATCCGCAAACACGGTTCAATTATACGTTACCCGAGTCAGGGAATATTGAGCTGGGGGTTTACGACGCAGTGGGCAGGCGGATATATGCGTTTTATAATGGATATCAACAAGCGGGCAGCCACAACGCGCTTTGGACCGGAGTTGATCAGAATTATAATTCTGTGCCTAGCGGAATATATTTTTATCGATTGAAAACGGAAACGACAACCATCACAAAAAAGATGGTTTTGACAAAATAGCGCTTTTATTTAATAATGGCGTTGATCAACTTGTGCATGGCCATCCAGGAGTCTAGTGCCGGAACGTCATAGACGTTCCAACCGGTAAACACGGCCACAATATTAAACTCTGGAATCACAAGCATTCTTTGACCCCCCAACCCAGATGCAAGCATCGCAATTCCACTGTCACCATAAGTAATGAGCCACCACTGGTGTCCGTATTTAAATACGGGCGAAAACGACAAATCAATGGGATCGGCCGTATTCATTGCCACCCAATCTTTTGGAAGAACCCGTTTACCATCCCAGGTTCCATTGTGTAGGTACAGGTAACCAAATTTTGCCAGATCCCTCGGTGTTAAATACAGTCCGCCCTCGGCATCTGTGAGCCCCATTGGCGTATGTTTCCAGTAGTAATCCTGAATCCCCAGTTCGTTAAATAGATTTTCTTCCAGATATTTCGTCAAATCTTTTCCGGTCGCTTTTTTTATTAAATAAGACAGAAGCATGGTGGCTCCGCTGCTGTATTCCCATTTTTCTCCCGGTTTAAACGCCATGGGCCGATCAATCACGTATTTCACCCAGTCCGGGCTGGCTTCCATTTGGACGCAGTTGCTTGTGGTGTCCGTATAGGGCATGGATGATTCATCCCACGCAATCCCAGTTTGCATAGTTAATACGTCTTTGATTGTCATTTCATCTCGTCTTGGGTCCGGCAAAATAGATTCATAATCGCTGAAATAACCCATGATCTTTTCATCAACGCTTGTGATGAATCCATTTTTTATTGCAATCCCAATTGCCGCTGCCGTGAAGCTTTTACTTACAGATTGTAGGGTGTGTAGGCGAGTGCCTTTATAATAGGGATGCCATTCGGGATCATAATAATTGTATTTACCAGGTTCCGTATTGGTGGCTTTATAAAGAGAAACGTAATCGTTTGTATACTCTTTTTCAAAAACGATTTTTCCATTGCGGATCACCAGCATGCCGTCTATGTATCCAAGATCTCCACTGGCCAGTTTATCGCTGAACGCCGACAATGAATCAGGATTAAGCCCTTCCGATTCCGGTGTGGACGTGTCCCATTGTTTCGTGGGCCACTCGCCATCCATTGAGTATGCAACGTTGAGCATCAGTAGTGAGAACGCGCATATGACGTGCTGTGTTTTTTTTGTAATCATGCCATCTCCGGGAATTGTGATTTTGACGTTACCCGCCATGGTGCCGGCTAAAAAAAGGCCGTGTAACACCAATTGGGAACGCCTAAAAAATAATACGGTACATTTTATATTTCATATTA
>CAYNPR010000173.1:0-3705 GCA_964399115.1 uncultured bacterium
TTCTGATTGAAAACAGGGACAATACCATCCATGATGGTATTAGTATTGATTCTATCCGATATTCTATGTGGGAGAATTCAGGGGAAAGTGATTTTCCGCCATTTATTGAAATCTTACTGGATTCTGCGGAAATCGAGCAAGATGAGAATGGCGTGGTTTCATCCGTTTCAAATTACGATTTAGGGTTGCCTGCTTCCGGGCTTTTGATTTGGCACATTGATGAAAATGCGATTTCCGATGGCATGGACGAATATTCCGTCAATGGTGAATTGGATCGATTGGGGATTGATCTTGAAGAAGCGGATGGAGCGCAGGACATAGGGTATCCAAGCATTTTTCTTTTTAGTGATCCATCATCAGGATATTTTGGAGATATGTGGTTTAAGGGCAATCAGGAGTATGTTCGAGCGAACCCGGAAATGGATGGGCTTAAACCTGTGTTTGGCCCAAATAGTTATCCTAATACCAACTCCATGACAGGGTCTAAATCTTTCGTTTCGATTTCTGAAATCAGCGGTCCAGGCGACACGATGACCTTCGAAGTTTTGAATACAATGATTATGGCTGGATTTCCAGATACGTCGGCATTTATTAGGACGGTATTTGATTTAGATAATGACGGCATGAATGAAATTGTTGGAGGAAAGGATTCTCTTTGGTGGGCACGTTCAAATGAATTGGGGAATCGGAATTATTTTTATGATTCGGATATAGATGATATTTTCATTGGGATCGCCCAGCAGAACGATTCCATCATTGTATTTACGGATTCTGAAAATTTCATCGTGTATAATACGGCTGGTGTACCTGACTCATTATCCTTGGAAAAATGGGATAAACATAAAAATAGAGTATATTTTTTAATTCATGGTATAAAAGACAGCATATCATTAGAAGAAATTAATGCAAAATGGACTGATACCAATTTTGACTATATTGCAGGCATTGATTTGGATTTGGACGCTTCCCCAGACGTATTGGGATTGGATTCGGCAGGTTATTTGTATGGCTTTAATTCAGATTTGATTCTCATAGGCGGCTTTCCGACTCATTTTCATCTACAATCTCCTGTTTTAGCTAGAAACTTGTTTGGGGACGAAAATCCGGAAATTGTAGCTAAATCCGAAGATTCATCGTCAATCTACGTGTTGGATCATCAAGGAAACCTAGAATATCAAATCGCGTCATTTAAAAGCGATGCATTAGTGGCGCTGGAGTCAATTGCCGGCAAAACTTCAATCGTAACTCGATCGTCAATTTACCAATTCGGAGAAGCACCGGATACGAAGGGAAATGAATGGTTGTTTGAACATGGCGATTGGGGTAGAAGCAGGACAATGGTCTTGGACTATGAGTTTGATGGTGTTGGCAAGAACCTGCTTACGCATTCATATTGCTATCCAAATCCGATTCGTGAAAACCTGGGAACAATTCGGGTAGAAACCGTTGGAACGGATCAAATTGAAATCAAGTTGTACGACTTGGCCGGATATTACGTCACCACATTTAGCGAAGATTTAACCGATTCCGGAAACCGAGTTACTGAATGGGTTTGGGATGTTGCACAAGTGGAATCCGGCGTTTATTTTGCCTATGTGGAGGTGAATGGCAGTGGAAAAACCGAATCAGCCATAATCAAAATTGCAGTCATTCACTAATGAACCGATATTTTTCAATTTCTGTTTTGGTTTCCATTGTGTTTGCCCAAGTGGAATACAACCATCCGGAATTCAACTGGCACTCTTTTGAAACTCCGCATTTTTATATCCATTACCACGATGAGACTGAAATGACTGCAAGGGAAGCCGCCACCGTCGCGGAAACCATCTATCCGAGAATCACCGCATTTTATGATTTCGAACTAAAGGAGAAAACGCATCTTATCCTAATTGATCCCGACGATTATTCAAACGGTGCTGCCTATTATTACGACAATAAAATAATGATCTGGGCATCACCTCTGGATTTTGAACTTCGTGGCAGTCATCGATGGCTTCAAAACGTGATCACCCATGAATTTGCCCATATTGTGTCGTTGCAGAAAGCGATGAAGGCAGGGACTAGAATTCCCGGAGCTTATATTCAGATTATGAATTATGAGAATGAAAAGCGCCCCGACGTGTTGTATGGATATCCGAATACGTTGGTGAGCTATCCGATTCCGGGCACAACTGTACCACCGTGGTTGGCTGAAGGCGTCGCACAGTACATGTACGAGGATGCGGACTGGGACCACTGGGACACGCATCGAGATATGATTCTAAGAGATCGTGCAATTAATGGTAATCTATTATCCTTTACCGAAATGAATACTTTTGGTAAAAGGGGAATCGGAAATGAATCTACCTACAATGCAGGTTTTGCCCTGTCTGGTTTTATCGCAGAGAAATACGGACCGGACAAACTTAATGAAATCATGACGGAGCTGTCGGATCCATTCCAGTTTTCCATCGATGGTGCGATTGAAGAAGTTCTGGGCGTTGGTGGAGAAGACCTTTATTTGGATTTCAAGCACACCACTGAAGCGGGATATCAAAAAGCGATCGAATCCATTGCAGCAAAACTGATTGAGGGAAAGCAAATTCAAAAGGATGGGACTACAAACGTATTTCCTAAATGGCAGCCGGGAAAAAATGCCTTTGCATATTTGTCCAATAAGGAAAATGACTTTTTTGGCCAAACCGATCTATTCCTTTATGATTTTGAAAAGGATGAAGATAAGAAAATAATGGTTGGTGTTAAGTCTGCTCCTGCCTGGCATGCAAACGGATTAATTATTTATTATAGCAAAAAACCAAAATTTCCCAATAAGAATGGTTCAAAATTTTATGATCTTTATGCTTTTGATCTGATAACTGAAAAAGAAACGAGACTCACCTATGATGCCAGGGCTTTCAATCCGGTTTTTATTGCATCCGACAGCGTTTTGGCCTATTTAGCCACTTACGATGGTTCCCAGGACATTTTTCAATTTGATTTAAAAACCCAGGAAATCAGCCAATTGACCCAATTGGAAAATCGTCCCCTGCTCAGTCATTTAAGTTATTCGAAATTCTCCAACGCCTTGTTTTTTGATGTAACGACGCATCATTACAGAGATATAGGGAAAGTGGACTTGGAATCGGGTGACGTTTCATTAGTCTTGAATAACCCAAATTACGATGAAAGAAACTTATACGAGAGTTCGGAAGGAAAAATGATTTATTCGACGGACAAAAATGGGATTTATAACCTTTATATGAGTAATTCAATGGATACAACTGAGGGGTTCATTACAAACCTACCGGGGGGTGCATTCATGCCGGATATTTCCCAGGAAGGAAAAATTCTTTATTCCCTTTACAAAAATGGAGCCTATACCATAGCTATATTGGATTCGGTTGAAATGATGGATGAATCCTTCGTGGGATATTCTACGGATGAATATGACACCTTAAAGGCCCATGATGCACCGATTATTACCGTAAACCATTCCGAATCCAAACCCTATGTGGATCAATTTCCCAATATGTTCATATTGCCAAAGGTCATGATGGATTACGGAACCATCAAACCCGGGATTTATTTTTATTCCAGCGAAATAATCAACAGGTTGTCTATTTTTGGCGGGGTATCCCTGAATAAGATCAAAGACGTGGACCTGTTTTTCATTTTCGAGTTTAAACGGTTTTATCCGACTTTGTTTTTTGAAACGTTTTATTTGAC
>CAYNPR010000174.1:0-3703 GCA_964399115.1 uncultured bacterium
ATGAACAAACCATCCTACCTGGAGAAACAACACGGATCCATTTACAGATTGCTTGCGAGAATACTGAAATTAAGCCCTACCTACTAATGCCTCGATCAAGTATCTCCAGAACGCCCTTGCGGCAATGCAACTCGATTGGTCTTATAGATGGTGGGTATCGCGGTGAGATAATGGCTGCAGTGGATAATATAAAAAACAAATCTTTTACCGTTGAACCTGGCCAACGATTATTCCAATTGGTGGCAATAGATGGAAGCCCGATTCATTTCGAGTTAGTGGACGAATTGACAGAAACGTCTCGTGGAAGTGGTGGATTCGGATCAACGGGAAAATAAAATTAGGTTTGCCATATTGACGCATTTATTTCATTATTTCTTACAAAATGAATTATAAAAAATAATGGCACGTTCTTTGCATATGATATTCAAACGGATATTAATCAATATATAGATTAGAAATATTGAAAAAAAATTAAAATAGGTGGTAAGTTCGCCGCCGCTTTTAGTTGAAAAACCAAAAAAAAAGAAAGTATAATTAAGGAGTTGAAAAAATGGGTTTAAACCTTAAGCCTTTGGCTGACCGTGTTGTGGTTGAGCCTGCACCGGCTGAAGAAAAATCATCAGGTGGGATTATCCTTCCTGATACAGCCCAGGAAAAACCTCAGCAGGGCACGATCGCTGCTGTTGGTCCTGGTAAAGTTAGTGATTCTGGTACCGTCATTAAGCCAACCGTCAAAAAAGGGGATAAAGTCCTGTATGGAAAATATTCCGGTTCTGAGGTAACGCTTGATGGTACGGAATACATAATCATGCGCGAAAGCGATATATTAGCGATATTGTAAAAGGAGATTTAAGAAATGGCTAAAGAAATTACATATTCTCTCAATGCTCGCGGCTCTCTAAAAGCCGGTGTGGACAAACTGGCAAACGCCGTTAGAATCACACTGGGTCCCAAGGGCCGTAATGTTGTTATTGAGAAGAAGTTCGGCGCACCCACCATTACGAAGGATGGTGTGACTGTCGCCAAGGAAATTGAACTGGAAGATAAGTTGGAGAACGTTGGTGCCCAGATGGTTCGCGAAGTTGCCTCCAAAACCTCAGATGTTGCAGGGGATGGTACAACCACCGCCACCGTTCTGGCCCAATCCATTGTTTCCGAAGGAATAAAAAACGTGACTGCTGGAGCTAACCCCATGTCCATCAAGCGTGGCATTGATGCTGCCCGGGATGCGATTGTGGATGCGATCAAAGGTCAGTCGAAAGATCTTCCTGATTCGCAACAGATTGCCCAGGTAGCAACCATTTCCGCCAACCATGATAGGGAAATTGGTGAGAAAATCGCCGAAGCCATGGAAAAGGTTGGCAAAGATGGTGTAATCACGGTTGAAGAATCCAAAACAGCGGAAACTTTTCTGGAGTTTGTGGAAGGTATGCAGTTTGATCGCGGGTATCTTTCCCCATACTTTGTAACCAATTCCGAATCCATGGAAGCCGAAATGGATGAGCCCTACATTCTCATTCATGACAAAAAAATCAGTAATATGAAAGATCTGCTTCCTTTATTGGAAAAAGTGGTGCAAACAGGAAAACAGATTATAATTATTGCGGAAGATATAGAAGGTGAAGCTTTGGCAACGTTGGTTGTGAACAAACTCCGCGGCACTTTTAAGGTTCTGGCCGTGAAGGCACCTGGATTTGGTGATCGTCGGAAAGCAATGTTGGAAGATATTGCCGTTCTGACCGGCGGAACCGTAATCTCCGAAGATGCAGGATACAAACTCGAAAATGCTAACCTAGATTATTTGGGCACGGCAAAACGAGTCGTTTCCGATAAGGATAACACTACCATTGTTGATGGTGGAGGATCAGCGGATAGCATTAAAGCTCGCATCAATGAGATCAAAGTTCAAATAGACAAAACGTCATCTGACTATGACAAGGAGAAACTCCAGGAACGGCTGGCTAAATTATCCGGCGGAGTTGCAGTCATCAATGTTGGCGCTGCCACTGAAGTTGAAATGAAAGAAAAGAAAGCCCGTGTGGAGGATGCACTCCATGCAACCCGCGCAGCTGTGGAAGAGGGGATTGTACCTGGTGGTGGAGTTGTATTGCTCCGTTCTATTTCAGCGTTAGATAAGGTTAAAGTGTCCAACAACCAGAAAGTGGGTGTGGACATTATGCGCCGGGCCTTGGAAGAGCCAATGCGTCAGATTTGTTCTAATGCTGGTGAGGAAGCTTCAATTATCGTTCAAGCTGTCCGTGACAAAAAGGGCGATTATGGTTTTGATGCACGAAAAGCCGAATACGTGAATATGTTTGAAGCAGGTATAATCGATCCCGCAAAGGTTGCCCGTGTTGCCGTCGAAAATGCAACATCAATCGCAGGAATGATTCTCACGACGGAAGCGGCGATTACGGAAATTCCGGAAGAAGAAAAGATGCCCCCGATGCCACCTGATGGCGGAATGGGCGGAATGGGCGGAATGGGCGGAATGATGTAATCCTTATCAGCGTAAACCTGATTGTTAAAAAGCCCCGAAGAAATTTGGGGCTTTTTTATTAAAATGGATATGGAAGAAGGAGCAAGAGTGCCGTAATTTTTTCGCTAATGACTTCTAACAAAACCAACCGGAAACGCTTTTATATCATTGACGGCTATGCCCTTCTTTATCGCGCACATTTTGCCCTTATTCGAAATCCACTTATTACCACCTACGGTCTCCACACCAGCGCACTCTTTGGATTTGCCAACCAAGTTATGAAACTTATTCGTTCAGAGAATCCTGATTACATCGTCTGCGCTTTCGATTCCAAAGAAAAAACATTTCGTCATGACATGTACGAAAAATACAAAGCTAATCGTCCACCCATGCCGCAGGAACTCCAAGAACAGTTGCCTCATTTGTGGGAAATGCTGGAAGCTATGAATTTGCCCGTCTTGAAAAAGCCCGGTGTTGAAGCAGACGATATTATTGGAACCTTGGCTTTGTCCGCGAATGAAGAAGGGTTGGATACCTATATCGTGAGTGGCGACAAAGATTTTATGCAACTCATGAACGATCATATTTTTATGTACGCACCTGGAACTCGGAAGTCCCCTGATCCGGTCATTTACGATCCAAAGAAAGTGGAAGAAAAGTGGGGTGTTCCGCCAGAAAAGATGATTGACCTTCTTGGACTTATGGGCGACAGTTCCGATAACGTTCCAGGTGTGGCTGGTGTGGGTGAAAAAACTGCGGTGAAACTCATTAATGCCTATGGCTCCTTGGAAGGAGCTCTGGCAAATACCGATAAGGTCACCAATAAACGGGTGCATAAGGGGTTAAAGGAAGGTGCGGAAAACGCCAGGCTCAGCAAGGAACTTGTCACCATTCTGACGGATGTGGAGTTGGCCTGTCAGGTAGACGACCTGCTCAAGAAGGATATGGACCTGGATGCGTGTACGGAAAAATTTCGCGAATTGGAATTTCATGCGCTGTTGAAACAGCTTTCATCAGAACTTGGCCTGGAAGATAAAAAACCGCAACCCAAGGTAGATAAGAATTATCAGACAGTCTTGTCCAAAAAAGATCTTACATCACTCATTAAAACACTTAAGGGATCAACCCGATTCTCATTTGCCCTTGAGACAACATTGGTCCAGCCATTCGAAGCAGAAATTATTGGCATCGGAATTTCCATCAAGCCGGATACGGGTTGGTATG
>CAYNPR010000175.1:0-3681 GCA_964399115.1 uncultured bacterium
GGTAGATTGGGCGTCCTGGATGCTTCTGAAATGCCGCCCACCTTTTCTGCACCGAAACATTGGTTCATTGGGATCATTGCCGGTGGCGACCAGGCATTAAGGAACTCCATTGAAGGTGCGGAAGACAAACCGGATAATGCCATTCGGGATCTGGATCAATATTCCATCACGGATCGAGACTTCGTTTTGGGTATCTCCTGCAGCGGTGCAGCGGCATATGTGGTGTCCGCACTGGATTATGCAACAAGGAAGGGCGCCAAAACCGTTTACCTGGTCACCAATCCGAATCCTTTCAAACATGCGGAATCGGATGTGGTTATAAAAGTGGATACGGGTCCGGAAGTCATCACCGGTTCAACCCGAATGAAAGCGGGATCGGCGTCAAAAATGGTTTTGAACATGATTTCCACGGCGACGATGGTGAAACTGGGAAAAGTATACGGAAACCTCATGGTTGACTTGATGGCGGTAAATGAAAAACTGGTGGATCGGGGAACGCGAATTGTTTCACAGCTCACCGGACTGGATCTTGAACAGGCCGAAAAGAGGTTGTTCGAAGCGGAGAAATCGGTGAAATGCGCCATTGTGATGGAAAAATTGAATTGTACCCTCAAAGAAGCTCACACTACATTGGAACAGGCCCAGGGTTCCTTAAGAAAAGCAATTGATTGATTGGCGATGAAAAAAAAGGAATTGCTTTTTAATAAAAAAAGCCGTGAGCAGTTAAAGGAAGAATTAGCTGTTGAGCCGTTTGACCGCATCACGGCATCATTTTACGCATATACCCTTGTTGACGATCCTCTTTCATTCCGGAATGATTTGTATTTGACCTGGCAAGATATTGGTGTATTTGGAAGAATTTACGTGGCGGATGAAGGGATCAATGCTCAACTTTCGGTGCCTGAACGTCGCTGGGATGATTTTATTGAATCTATGAGATCACGCCCTGTTTTGAAGGATATACCCATCAAGAAGGCCATCCAGGATGGGATGTCCTTTTATAAGCTAACGATCAAGGTCAGGAAAGAACTGGTTGCTTACGGTATCCCCGAAGATTCCTACGATATGAGGCATGTTGGTACCCATTTGACGGCAGAAGAATTCAATCAAGCTCTTGACAACCCAGATACGACCGTTGTAGATATGAGGAATTACTATGAGAGTGAGATTGGCCGATTCAAAACAGCAGTAATCCCAGATGTGGAAACGTCCCAGGAACTATTACAGGAAGTTAAAGATGTCTTAAAGGGCAAGGAGGATGAACCGGTATTGCTCTATTGTACAGGCGGAATCCGATGTGAAAAGGCGAGTTCTTATCTGCTCAAGCAGGGGTTTAAGAAAGTGAATCAGTTGCAGGGCGGCATTATACAATATGCTCACGATGTAAAAGAAAAAGGGCTAATGTCCAAATTCATTGGAAAAAACTTTGTATTTGACTATCGCTTGGGCGAACGGGTAACGGATGACGTGATCGCAGAATGTCATATCTGTGGTGCAACTTGTGACAGGCATACGGACTGCAGGAATGACGCCTGCCATATTTTGTTCATCCAGTGTGAAGCCTGCGATAAAGAACTGACTGGGTGCTGTTCCAAAGAGTGCCAGGAGTTTGCGTCATTGCCCGTAAAGAGACAGATAGAACTTCGCAAAGATCCTACAATGGTTGTTTCGCGAACATTTTTTAATTCCCGTGTTAAACCCAAACTTAATTCAAACTAATGGCCTACCCTGTACTGTATTCATTCCGCCGCTGTCCTTACGCCATGCGAGCAAGGTTAGCGCTGGCCTATGCAAATATTGCCTATGAACACCGGGAAATTATGCTCAAGGACAGGCCACAGGAACTTTATGACCTTTCGCCAAAGGGAACAGTGCCTGTATTGCAATTGCGGGATGAAACTGTGATCGATGAAAGCATCGATATCATGAAGTGGGCACTTGTTCAACATGACCCTGAAAAATGGTATACAAACCAGATTGATCAACAGGATTCTTTGATCGAACGGAACGATGGAGAATTCAAGAAACGGTTGGATAAATATAAATATCATGTCCGTTTTCCCGCAGGGACCTTCGAATCGCATAGGGAAGAAGTTGGCAAGATGCTTGTTGAGTATGATACGGTGCTTGCTTCCCAGAAATATTTGCTGGGGGCAAAAGTAGCCCTGGCCGATATGGCCTTATTCCCGTTCGTAAGGCAATGCGCCCACGTAGATCTTAGCTGGTTTAATGATCAGTTTATACACGTGTCAAACTGGCTGCATAAATTCAAAGCATCGGACCTGTTCCTATCGATCATGAAAAAACATAATCTATGGAAAGTAGGGAACACCGGAATGGTTAAAAAAGGAACCTAAAATAAAAATAATGTTCAGATTTCGTTTACTTATTATCGTTTCAATATTGTTCAGCCATATTCTGCAAGGCAATACCCTGACACTTAATGATCCGGAATTTTCTGCCAAAATTGTGAGAGATGAGTGGGGCGTTCCACATATTTACGGCAAACGAGATGCAGACGTATCCTTTGGGTTGGCCTACGCCCACGCCCAGGATGATTATAAAACGATAGAAGGCGTGCTTCTCGCTTTAAGGGGAAAACTGGCGGCGGCATATGGCAAGGATGCTGCGATCAATGATTACTACGTGCACCTGATGGATTTCTGGAATACGATTGAAAATAAGTATGAGTCTGACGTCCCAGATGACGTAAAGCTGTTGTGTGACGGGTATGCTGCAGGCATTAACCTTTTTTTGCGGGATCATCCGGAAAAGAGTCGTAAAAAGTTTGCCGTCGTGACAGGAAAAGATATTGTAGCGGGATTTTCGCATAAAATGCCTTTGATGTTTGGCCTGGACGGTGTCTTGAAGAAATTATCAAAAGACAAACCACCGGAATTCATAGGATTAAAGAGTGACCTGGATCCAGGATCATTCGATATGGTTGCCAGTAACGTATTCGCAATTGCACCACAAAGGTCCGATGACGGCTATACACGGCTCTGGGTCAACAGCCACCAGCCCTGGGATGGACCGGTGGCCTGGTATGAAGCGCACCTGGTGAGTGAAGAAGGATGGGACTTTTATGCTGGGCTGTTTCCCGGATCCCCTGTCCCGTTCATTGGACATAACAAATACCTGGGCTGGAGCCACACGGTGAATGAGCCAGACCTTGTCGACGTATATAAACTGACCATAAACCCATTGGACAAGGATCAGTATTGGTTCGAAGGATATTGGAAAGATATGAAGGTCAGGACCGTATCAATTAAGGTTAAATTGTTTGGACCTTTCTTCTGGACCTTTAAGCGACCGGTAAAGGAATCGATCCATGGTCCCGTTATGACGTTTAAGCATGGGACCTACGCATTGCGCATATCATCCCTGAAAGATCTAAGGTTCATCGAGCAATGGTACAGGATGGGAAAGGCCCGGAATTTTTCCGAGTTTAAACAGGCCATGAAGATACATGCCATACCCATGTTCAACACGGGCTATGCCGATAGAGACGGTAATATATACTACGTTTATAATGCGAAAATCCCGCAACGGGACAATCACCATAACTGGAGAAAGATCCTTCCCGGCGAGAGTAAAAGAAATCTCTGGCACACTTACGTGCCCTTTGATTCATTGCCCCAGGTGTTTAACCCACCCGATGGATTCATACAGAACTGTAAC
>CAYNPR010000176.1:0-3632 GCA_964399115.1 uncultured bacterium
AGGTATGTGGTTTCCCACTTTTTCTGAAACCATGATCAATAATATAAACGCCACGCTGTTTGACATGGATCGTGATATGGTAGCCAGGGCCCAGGTTATTTTTCATTTTATCCATCGATTGGGAGCCGTCATGGTTACCGGTGTGGTTGGATACGTTGTCTATCGCTATCGTTCAACCATAAAAAACATACCCATATTAGATAAAACTCTTTGGTGGATAGTCGGAATAGTTTTGATTCAATTTACCTTGGGTATCGCAACCGTATTGTCGGAACGATTGCCCTATATTGCCAGTTTTCACGTAGTGATCGGCGCGGCCCTGCTTGGGATTTGCACTCTTTTTATTCTTCGGTGCCATCCGGCTCGATGGACCGATTGGAACCGGTCATAATTTTCCATGAGGAAATGTATAAAAAAGGAATTTGCATTTTACGAAACCAATAAATTTTAACATGCATCCTATCATTTATAAACGATGCAGGCGGAAGACTTTATACATACCAGAAAGATGGTGCTGCTTGAGTGACGTTGAGCCACCACACTTGTCCGTCTTTGACGGATCAATGGGGGTTTTTGTTTGTGGAATGATGAGTAAATTGTATGAATCCTAAGACCTGTACATCATGCCCAAAGATCCATTTATAGAGCACCTTATGGAATGTGAAATAGATCAAATACAAACTTTTAATGCGGCAACGGATCTGGACGAAATACAACGTTATTTCAACGTCGAGAAGAAACCGTTCGTTGTAAAAAACGTCATAAGCAGCGATATAGATCTAAAATACCTGGAAAAGCACTTCGGTAACCAAGACGTCATTGCACTGAATGACAATTCGGACAAAGAGACCTTACTATTGTCGAAACTAATTGATAAAGTGAATCTGGGTAAAAAGTATCGTTTAAGAGCAAACACTAAGATAGGGAATCAACTGGGTCCCCATCTGGACACAACCTACCTGGAGCAGGTAAAGGGTAGCGACAGCCATCTGTTTGACCATTTATTGTCCTTCGGTAAAATGTCCAGGCAGCATACACTTTTTTTAAGTACCGATGGTTGCACGTTTGCCAAACATGCTCACATCATCTCAGGACTTATTATCCATCTATATGGGCACAAAACATGGTACGTATCCAGATCATATGATAGCTTTGGGTCGATTAATTATAAAAGACTCGTCTATCCGAATCCGCTTTACATTACCGATAAAGACCCTGCAGATGAAATAGCCTTTACGGTAGAACCGGGGGATATGATGTATATGCCTGCATACTGGTTTCACTACACCTACTCAAATGACGTAAATATCAGTTATAACCATTTTTTTACTGAAAGGGTACAATACTATTTGGATAGAACGTTTTTAATGTTCATGTACCAATTATTCACCAATCCCATCCATTCCTTTATAAAAGCCGTACGTAAAGAACCGGAAGAGCATATTTTTGACAGGCAGCACATCATAGACAGGTGCAATAAGATAAAAGATAATATACAAAGACAGGAAGCGTTGAAGTTTTTCAAAGATAACGATTATTCATAACTTATATATAATTGAATCATGGTTAAACTTGGATTCATCTCGAAAAAACCACTCCTGTTGCTCATTACTGGCCTGTTGTTTGGACAAGACTGGGCAAACTTAAACAAATACACTATGGTAAATAAAAAACTGGAAACACCTGGGCCGAATGAAAACAGAGTTGTTTTTATGGGCAACTCCATTACGGAAGGTTGGAGCACCTTTTTACCGGAATTTTTTTCAGGTCATAATTATATCAATCGGGGGATTAGTGGGCAGACCACACCGCAAATGCTGATCAGGTTCAGACCCGACGTAATCGATCTGAGACCCAGTGCGGTGGTGATTTTAGCGGGCATTAACGACATTGCGGAAAATACAGGCCCTTCCAGCGTAAAAATGATCACGGACAATATTGTATCCATGGCGGAACTTGCCGAAAGCAATGGGATTAAGGTTATACTCTCATCTATTTTACCCGCCAATGATTTTACTTGGAATTCCGGCCTTAATCCACCACCCAAAATATTGGCTGTCAACGTGTTCTTAAAAAATTATGCCGAAAATAATGGAATGAACTATATCGATTATCATTCAGCCATGATCGATGAGCAGGAAGGATTGAAAAAGGAATATGGAGAAGACGGTGTTCATCCCAATAAAAAAGGATATGAGGTTATGTCAATTCTGGTTGAGCGTGCAATTTCGGAAACGTTAGATCTAAAATCCGATAAACAATGATACAATAACTCATTAATAATCTAAGATGTCAAGTCCAAACGTCCATTCCCCACTTGAGATGATCTCTGTAAGACGTAGCGGGTTTTGTTGTTTATGGCATGATGACTATATTCGGTCGCTTATAAAGGAGTCTGAAATGAAAAAGATATTGTTGCTTGTATTTTTAATAATGGTTGGATGCAAAGAAACGGGTATTCATATTATAGATAATCCAGATGGAACGTCGGTGAAAGTTTCTTATTGGGATGGGAATGATGAAGACAACCAGCCGAATATTATTCAAATAGGGAACCGAGGCTCGTATATGAAAGTAACACACAACGTTAATTTTATGACTGAATACGATTCTCCATTGATATTTGAATTGGGAAATGGACAAAGAGTCATTTTTAAATGCAGTAAATCTGCACAAAAGAGAGACTATAACGGTGAGTTGGAAACGGATTGGGAAGGCAAGCCTATGATGGAATGTTTGGAACACAAGGTGACCCAATCGACTGTTCCCGCCATTAAAGTTGGCGCCATGGCGTCGTTCGGAATTTGATTGTCTTTTCGGATTGATCCAATCAAACCAATGACGCTCTCCACTGGGTATCATTTTTTAAAATAAGAATATTATTCTCCGATTTTACTTTTGCTTATGGCACGTACTTATTGTTATGATTGCAGTGCAATTCTTAACAATAAACTAAAAGGAGGTGATCAGTTGTCTAAATTTAGAAGTATGCTGACCTCCAATAGGGAAGCGAATTAAAACCCTATTTGGCTGTCTCTATTGTGAGGTCAGCTACAATTTTCATCAGTAATTCCCTTTTATTAGGCATTACTTAACAAAAAGCCCCACAGCTTGTCCGCCTTTGGCGGATTCGTGGGGTTTTTTGTGTGTGCTATAGATCGGTGCTGATTCGCCATCCGTCCATATTAAAATATTATGTATTATTCTTTTATTAATTTATAATTCTAATTAAATTCAATAATTATCATAATATAATAAACTATTATATAGTTATAATGGAAAAATATAAATGAAAAATAATTTAGTAATATTCTTAATTCTTTCTATTGGCTCTATTTATGGCCAGATAGGAGTCGTAATCTGGGAAGAGAATTTTGACAATCTGGATAACTGGATGAAGATCACCGGGAATGGTTCCTGGGGCTGGGGCAATGGTGAACTGGAATTCTACCAGGAAGAAAATGTCGAGATAGCTGAAGTGCCAGATGAACCGGGGAATAATGCGCTGCATATTACAGCCCTGGAAGAATCAGGTACCGACATTGTCGACCAATGGGGGAATCCATTAAACTATACGTCGGGAAAGGTGACCACAAAAGCAAAAATAGCTATTAAGTATGGTGTGATTGAGA
>CAYNPR010000177.1:0-3630 GCA_964399115.1 uncultured bacterium
TTTGTCCTGCCCCGTATATTTGGGGGCTGTGCCGTGGGTAGCTTCAAAAATGGCATGCCCGGTTATATAATTAATATTCGCGCCTGGGGCGATACCGATGCCACCGACAATAGCAGCCAATGCGTCTGAGATATAATCTCCATTAAGGTTCATCGTGGCAATGACATCGTATTCCGCCGGCCTGAGGAGTATCTGCTGTAAAAACGCATCCGCGATCATATCTTTTACAATGAGTTCCTTCCCATCTCTCCTAATGATCTGCCATGGGCCGCCGTCCAGGTCTTCGGCTCCAAATTCTCTCTTTGCAAGTTCATATCCCCAGTCGCGAAATGCCCCTTCCGTGAATTTCATGATATTGCCTTTGTGAACAAGGGTGACCGACCCTCTATCCTGCGCCAACGCATAATCAATGGCGGAAGTCACAAGCCTTTCGGTCCCTTCCATGGATATGGGCTTTACGCCAAGGCTGACCGTGTCCGGAAAACGAATATTCGCGACCCCCATGTCATTCATAAGAAAAGACTTCATGGTCTCCACTTCTTCGGATCCATGCATCCATTCGATTCCAGCATAAATATCCTCTGTGTTTTCACGGAAAATGACCATGTCGACCAAGTCGGGATCCTTAACGGGGGAGGGCACGCCCTTAAGCCATCTGACAGGACGAACGCAGGCGAATAAATCCAGTTTTTGCCGAAGAGCAACGTTCAGTGAACGAATCCCGCCGCCGATAGGCGTGGTCAGTGGGCCCTTAATGGCGATTAAATGGCTATTGATCGTATCGAGGGTTTCCTTTGGAAGCCAATCTCCGTTTTTGTTAAATGACTTTTCTCCGGCAAACACTTCCTTCCATTCAATCCTTTTGGATCCTTCATACGCTTTCTCTATTGCACGATCGAACACTTTGACTGCGGCTCTCCAAATGTCCTGGCCGATACCGTCGCCCTCAATAAAGGGAATAATTGGATGATTTGGAACGTTCAGTTTCCCATGATCCATCGTAATGTTTTCAGCGGGACTCATTTTGTCGTTTTCTCCGTTTTTTTATTATCGTCCTTGGGTTTGCCCGTTTCCGTCTCATCCTTTTTCTCGGTGTCCGTTTTTTCCGGTTTTCCATTCTTCTTATAATCCGTTTGATAAAAACCGGACCCTTTGAAAATAACCCCGCTGCCGCCGCTTATCATCCGTTTCACGCTGCAATGATCTCGTTCGCAGCCCGGTTTCCGCGCGAGTGCTGCGGAGGTCATCGATTGAAAATATTCAAACCGATCCCCGCATTCAGCGCATATGTAGTCGTATGTTGGCATAAAAATTATAAAATGGTGATAAAAACAAGGGAGAAACTTAAATAGAATTATCCAGTGTATTTAGTCAATAATACCTCTTCTACACAGGATGGCACGTATGCGGAAATCGTTCCTCCATTTTTTGCAACGTCCTTGACGATGGATGAATTTAAATGAATATATTTTTCGTCGGGCATCATAAACAGTGAATTGACGCTGGGATCCAGATGGAAATTCATCATGGCCATCTGGAATTCGAACTCAAAATCACTTACGTGTCTCAATCCCCGGATAATTGCAATAGAATCCGTTTTCTTGGCATAATCCACGACCAATCCCGTAAAGCGATTCACACTCACGTTTTTGATATGCTTGGTGGAATCTCGGATCAGGTCCATCCTCTCTTCTACCGTGAATAACGGATTTTTATCCGAATTGATCGCAACGACGAACGTCAACTCCTCGAACAAAGTGGCCGCACGGGTGGCTATGTCCACATGGCCATTGTGGATTGGATCGAAGGTACCGGGATAAATTGCTTTTTTCATTAAGGTGTCCAGGTTAACAGTCTCGTGTTGCCGTAATCTGCGAAATCGGAATCAAAAATCGGATCCTGATTCCGTTCACATTCCAGGATGAATTTACCGCCTTTATTCAAATGTTCCAGAATGGATTCCGCCAGCGTTGCAAGGTCAAATTTTCCATAGGGAGGATCGGCAAATATTAGGTCATAGGCGGACTCCTCCTTAAGGAATTTTAAAACGTCCGATTGAATAATTTCGAATTTTGGCCCCACTAGCCTTTGTGTATTCTCTTTTAACAGGGAAATGCTTTTATGGTTTTTTTCCACAAACGTAACGGCGGACGCGCCGCGGCTTGCCGATTCAAAACCCATGATGCCTGATCCGGAAAAGAGATCCAAAACCGTATCATACTTGAAGGGAGATAGTTTATCAAAAAGACTTTTCCGTACCCTTGACTTCGTAGGGCGATAGGAAAGTTTATTGGACGTTTTTACGCTCAGGCTTTTAAAACGACCTGCAAGAACCCTCATATTAATCTTTTAAGATGGAAACGTAAAATCCCGCTATGGGCTCGTGCTGTCCTTTTATATTTTTCAATCGAAATTTTCGCAGCAATGCCTCATTTCCCACTTTGGTTATCATAGCGCTGGCCTGAAGTATGTCCGCTATGTTGTTAACCTTGATCAGAAGTGGACCATAGATCTCATTTGCAGTATAATATGATTCAAAATATTTCATGGAATAATCGACGTTAAAGGTATCCAATTGAACCATAAGATCGTTTTTTGAAATATCTTCATTCGTGGTAAAGGAACCTTTATACGGTAAAAGGTCAAAACTATAGTACCAGGTAAATATGGTACTGTCTTCACCAACGGGTTCGACGGAGAAGTATGTGGGTTCCTGTTCCAGTATAGTTTCAACGTTGGGATTTTCTCCACTGATATATTCCATGTGGATAAAAGACTTGTCAATCGTCAATTCCACATAACGACTCAAATCAGTTTCAGTCAAAAGTTGTAATAAAACTGATGATATTGATTTGGAAGTATTCAATAATTTACGGTGGGCATTGTCCTTTGACGTCTTCTCTGCATCGCTTCCAGTTTCACGTTGAATTCTTTCAACTGAAATTCTTTTTTCTTTATCTCTGTTTAATTCCTCATTTAACTTCATATAATTGGCGCCAAAGAACAAACCCACAATGACAATCAAAGCTAAAGCAAAGCCCATTGCTGTTGGTTGTTTGTCTTTGTCGACCCTTTCTTCATCCTCTTCCGGTTCCAAGTCCTCTTCTATATCATTTTCTTGAATAAGACCATGCTCCGAAAAAACCTCCGTAAATAAGAACTCGGTAATGCCGGGATCTTCGAAAAAATTGAACGAATAGTCCGTGGCTATGCTCGTAATGAGCACCGTCAATAGGTTGCCTTCATAATGGGGCGGATTTGCATGACCTTGACTGCCAATGTTGACATCCTCGAAAGGAACACCGATCCTAATATCGGATGATTCCCATGCATTTAATGCCTGGCGGCCCAATTTTTGTGGACAAAATACCGGTATGTCGTCCAATTCCGATTCAATGAGGCCTAATGCGGAAAGTGTAATCATTTCATTGGAATCAGTCGTAGAAATCACCTTGGGAACACCATTGGAGAAAGCCACTTTCCCCATATCAAAACGGTTGTCCTGTATTTTGAGGAATGAATAACGATTTCCAATTCGTTGGATTAGGGCAGCCTCGGACATTCCAGATCCATCCAAATACAGAGAACTGACGGGGCCCATCCAGTGAGGATTTCCACCCAGTTCAGTAA